>NZ_BAAHSI010000010.1:0-21120 GCF_054601575.1 Faecalimonas canis
TTTTAGGGGCACCATAATTCTGTTTGGATTCATCGTAAATATCCTGAATTTTAGCTTTTACGGCTTCACGTCTTTTTTCCGTATTAGAAGGAACACGTTTTAGCCACGCATGATAACCAGAACGAGAAACGCCAAGATGTTTCAACATTCCGGAGACAGAAACTCGGCGCTTCGCCTTATGGGCAGTTTCTGCCATCTCCGTAACTTTGAGATAAATGGCTTGTGTCATTTTCCCAGAATGTTGATTGCTTTTTTTAATACTTCAAGGGCATCCTGTGCATCTCGTAATTCTCGTTTTAATCGTGCGATTTCTTTTGCTTCATCAGAAGCATAGTTACCGGAACCACGACTTTCAATATCACCTGTTTCGCGCAGTTCTTTCTGCCAGCGTGATAATGTCTGCTGACTGATTCCTAAATTTGTAGCACAGCCCTGCAGTCCTAAGTTCTTGTGATCATGATAATACTGGACTGCATCCAGCTTAAATTGTTTGTCATAGTGTTTTGCCATAATGAGATCCTCCTTCAGTGCGGTACTTACATTGTACCATGATTTTTCTTATAAGGAATTCTCATTTTGACTTGTACTATTTATATTCTAACACAAGATAATAGAATGAAGTTACAAAAAGAAGTAACACAATATTTGGAATATTGTGAGTTTAGAAAAGTGTTAGACAGAAAGACGATAAAGGCGTATAGAATTGATTTGAAACAATATTTTGAATTTTTGAAATGTGACGAACCTAACAAAAATGAAATAGAAAAATATATTACAGAGTTACATAAAAATTACAAACAAAAAACAGTAAAGAGAAAATTAGCCAGCATAAAAGCATTCTATAATTATCTTGAAGAGGAAGAAATCATTACGGAAAATCCATTTAGAAAAATAAAAGTGAAATTTAAAGAAACAGTTGTATTACCGCGAATTATTCCGCGAAATGATATTGAAAAACTTTTGAAACATATGTATAACGGAAAGAGAAAGCAAAAAGAAAAATTTTGGTTAAGGGATATAGCGGTAATAGAAATGTTTTTCGCTACAGGTGCAAGAGTATATGAAATATCAAATTTGACGAGAGAATCGGTAGATTTAATTTCAGGTGTGATCAGAATTATGGGAAAAGGTGGTAGAGAAAGATATATTCAGATTTCAGAGCCATCTGTATTGAGAGTTCTTAGAAAATATTACTATGAGAATGAAAAGGAAATAAGGGAAAGTGGATACTTTTTTGTTAATCAGATAGGCGGTCGATTTACAGAACAATCAATCCGAATTATGCTTAGGAAACATGCTAAAATAGCAGGAATAGAAATTAGAATTACTCCACATATGTTTAGACATTCATTTGCTACGTATTTAATTGAAGAAGGGGTGGATGTAAGTTGTGTGCAGCAGATTTTGGGACATAGTTCTATTAAAACAACACAGATTTATATTCACATTGCAACGAAGAAACAATTAGAGATATTGAAAGAAAAACATCCTAGAAAGTTTATGAATGTGGATATGGTTGCGGCATAATAAATAGAAAATAGAGTTAGTCATATAAAAATGTAAGACCAGCGTAACGGTGGTTTGTTTTTTATGGAATAGAATAGATATTTTTCAATATTGAATTTTCCGAAAAAACATATCAAAATTTTGTGACATATTCCAAGTGGAAATCCCATGTTTCTTCTGCTACAATTAACTTATAGAATTCCTCTGCAACGGAGGAAGAAAAATGGGAAGAATAAAACGATTAAAGGAACTCACAATTAAAGATAATTTTATGTTCGGCGCAGTGATGATGAATGAAGATAACTGTAAAGGTTTATTGGAAAGAGTGCTGGAAATACCGATTGAACGAGTAGAAGTGAGCAAAGAAAAGAGTATCGTTTATCATCCCGAGTACAAAGGTGTTCGCTTGGATGTATATGCGAAAGACGATAAGAAAACTCGCTACAACGTAGAAATGCAAGTAAAGAAGAAATCAGCACTTGGGAAACGAAGTCGATATTATCAAAGTCAGATGGATATGGAAATGTTGCTGTCCGGCTCGGAGTATGGAGAACTTCCGAATACATATGTCATTTTTATATGTGATTTTGATTCTTTTGGAGAAGAAAAATATCGCTATACATTTCAAACTATGTGTGCAGAATCTTCAGAAGTAGATTTGGAAGATGGACGTAAAATCATATTTTTAAGTACTCATGGAAAAAACGAAAGTGAGGTTCCGAAGGAATTGGTAACATTCCTGAAATATGTGAAAGAAGACCTTGAGGGAAGTGAAAAGGAATTTCATGATTCATATGTAGAACAAATACAAAAATCTATTTGTGAAATCAAGGGAAACAGAGAGATGGAGGAACGCCTTATGATTTTTGAGGAAATGTTGAAGGAGGAATATGTAGCAGGTCAGACAGAAGAGCGGAAAGAGACATTACTTTTATTTTTGCAAAATCTTGGAACAGTTCCAGAGGAACTTTGTAGTCGGATTCAAAATCAACAGGATTTGGAAGTGTTAAAGCAATGGACACAATTTGCATTTCAGTCAAAATCTTTAGAAGAATTTTCAGAGAAAATAAAATCATAATCTAAGAACCTGTAACCATAACCGTTCTGGAAAAGGTTACAGGTAAAACAAAAACAAATCATGCCATTTCAGGCAAATATTCAAGGAAAAAGGCAGAGGAATTCTATGAATACACTTATCAGCAATTTTTTTGGTTATTTACAACTTTATACCTACAGAATTATTCCGATTTTAATAATAGGAGGAATTTTGGAATGTATATTTCTATTTTTTACTTACAAGGGATATATACAATATAAACAAAAAGCATATATTAGAATCATTACCAGTGTTCTTTTATCGTTATCAATAGCGCTAATTATTGTGATGACACTTTATGGAAGGCGTCCGGGAATAGAAAGTGAATATAGATTTCAGATGTTTGCGTCTTATATAGAGGCTTTTAGAGAGAAAAACACAGAGGTTTTACTACAAATTATTATGAATATTTTTATGTTCATTCCAGTTGGATTGTTATTGCCGTGTTGTTTTAAATGGTTTGAAAAGAATAAAAGGGTGTTCTTGCTTGCTATAATATTTTCGGGATTTATCGAATGTACACAGGGAATATTTAAAATGGGAATGTTTGAGGTAGATGATATTTTAGGAAATGTTTTTGGGGCAGAGGTAGGCTTTTTCCTTTTTTATCTAGTGAGTAAAATCTATCAAAAATTTGTGGTATTTCACGAATAGAAAAATGCTTTTTGTTCTGCTACAATAGAATCTATGCTATAATTTTCCATGACAAAAACGAAAGAGAAGGGATATGTTCATGAAGAAAGCGATATTTACAATATTTGTTGCTCTCTGGATGGGAGTTATATTTTGGTTTTCAGCACAGCCGGCAGTGGAATCGGCTAAGATGAGTCATTCAATAGGAAAGATAATTGGGGAAGCGCTCGTACCGGATTTTAAAACATTTTCTCCTGAAGAGCAGGAAGAGATAGCGGAAAAGATTGATTATCCAATTAGGAAGGCGGCACACGCAATGGAATACGCAGTGCTTGGCGGTTTACTTGTGCTGATGTATGGCAGTTATGGTATTATAGGAAAGAAAGGGATGGCATACGGTATTTTAACAGGAGTGGCGTATGCGATGACAGATGAGATACACCAACTATTTGTTGCGGGAAGAAGCTGTCAGGTAACAGATGTGTTAATTGACAGTTCGGGAGTAGTTTTTGGCAGTATTGTTGGTGTATTGATTTTTATTTGTACAATAAAACAGAGGAGAAGGTAACATACCTACTCCTCTATTACATGGATTTCTAAATAGTCAAAGTCAATGGAATCTACAAAATTATCCTGATAAAATCTTGCTTTATCATGTTTTTTAAATTCTGCGATTGTAGAGTCCAGCCAAATCGGTTTACTTAAATCGAATGTGTAACAAATCTCATCTAAAGCGTTAAATATTTTATGTGTTCTTGTATCTGAAGAATCGTCACAAATGACGGTATCCTGAAGCATTCGATTGTCTTTAAATATTTTTCCCCAAAGGCGAAACATCATTATTCCTCCGTTTATGTGTATGATAAAAAGGATTATAACATTTCAAGACTTGTTTTTCCAGTATATATGTTGTATTAATATAAAAAGAAAAAGTGTGAAGAGGAGAAGGGCATGAATTGGCTGAAGAAAATATTAGATAAAATTTTTATTGATGGTTTAAGTGGAATGGCACAGGGATTGTTTGCTACATTGATCGTGGGAACAATTGTACAGCAGATAGGAACACTTATTGGAGGAGAAACAGGTAATTATATTTTTCTTGTCGGAAAGGTTGCAGCGTCACTTACGGGAGCCGGAATAGGTGTGGGAGTGGCACATCGTTTTCAGGAAAGTTCTCTTGTTGTATTGTCGGCGGCAGTAGCCGGAATAATTGGCGGATATGCAGGTAATCTTTTGGCAGGAAGTATGGTTTCGGGAGGAAATGTTATACTGGCAGGTCCGGGAGAACCACTAGGGGCTTTTATTGCAGCGTTTATAGGCATTCAGGCTGGACATCTAATAGCGGGTAAGACAAAAATTGATATTTTGCTCACGCCCCTTGTTACAATTGGAGTTGGTGCAACAACAGGAGTTCTGGTAGGGCCTTCCATTTCTAAGTTTATGATGGGATTAGGCGATATGATAAACTGGGGAACAGAACAGCAGCCACTGATTATGGGGATGGTTGTTTCTGTTTTAATGGGAATGGCACTTACACTTCCAATTAGTTCTGCGGCGTTAGGTGTTATTTTAAATCTAAATGGACTGGCGGCAGGGGCAGCGACCGTTGGATGTTGCTGTAATATGATTGGATTTGCTGTGGCAAGTTTCCGAGAGAATAAAGTAGGAGGTCTTTTGGCACAGGGGATAGGTACTTCTATGTTACAAGTGCCGAATATCGTGAGAAATCCGCTTATTTGGCTGCCGTCTATTTTGTCCAGTGCAATTTTAGGTCCGGTAGGGACGATATTTTTACATATGACAAATAACGCTACGGGATCGGGAATGGGAACAGCGGGACTTGTTGGGCAGATTATGACCTGGCAGACAATGACAGTAGCAGAACCTTCTACAATAGTAATCATTAAGATTGTAGCGATACAGATTTTACTTCCGGCTATTGTTACCGTATGTATTTCTGAATTTATGAGAAAGAAAGGCTGGATTAAGTCGGGGGATATGAAACTTGATTTGTAGAAAGAGGGAGATAATGAAGATGAATACAGGGTTGATACATATTTATTATGGGGATGGTAAAGGGAAAACAACAGCTGCGGTAGGACAGGCAGTACGTTCAGCAGGATACGGATATAAAGTATTGTTTTATCAGTTTTTGAAAGATAATGCTTCCAGTGAAAGAAATGGGTTGGCACAAGTGGAAAATATAACATGTATGAACGGTCGAGAAGAAGTTAAATTTTCTTTTCAGATGAATGAAGAAGAGAAAGAGGAAGTGCGTAACTATAATAAGGAACAGTTACAAGGACTGAAACGGGAAGTAGAAAATTATGATGTTTTAATTTTGGATGAGGCAGTATGCGTCACAGGAATTGGTTTATTAGAGGAAAAAGAATTAATTAGTTTTTTGAAAAATAAACCGGAAAAGTTGGAAGTGATATTAACGGGACATACGGTTTCGGATACCTTATTAGATATTGCGGATTATGTAACAGAAATGAAAAAAGTAAAGCACCCTTTTGATAGAGGAATTGTAGCAAGAGAAGGAATTGAGATGTGACGGTATCTTAAAAAAATGTGAACTTTATGACAGACTTTGCATAGTATGATATACTGAGTAAAGTTGATAAACTCTTCAAAGTCGGGAGGAAATACAAATGCAGGAAGCAAGAGAAGCGATTCGAAATTATGATGATGTGGATAGTTGGAAGACGGTCATGTTTTTATACAATTCCGCTTTGAAAGAAGTGGGCACAAAATTGGAAATTTTAAATGATGAATTTAAACATGTGCACAGTTACAATCCGATTGAGCATATTAAGACAAGAATTAAGACTCCGGAAAGTATTGTGAAGAAATTGAAAAGATATGGACATGAGATTTCTATTGATAATATGATTCGATATATCAATGATATTGCGGGGGTACGTTTGATATGTTCTTTTACATCTGATATATATAGGTTGGCGGCGATGATAGGAAATCAGAGCGATTTGAAAGTGCTGACAATTAAAGATTATATTAAAAACCCTAAAGACAGTGGGTACAAGAGTTATCATATGCTTGTGTCTGTACCGATTTTTCTGTCTGATAGCGTAGTAAATACAAAAGTAGAAATTCAGATTAGAACAATTGCAATGGATTTCTGGGCAAGTTTGGAGCATAAAATTTATTATAAATTTGAGGGAAATGCACCGGAATATATTAGCAAAGATTTGAAAGATTGTGCAGACATGGTATCTATGCTGGACGAAAAAATGTTATCTTTAAATAATGCTATCTTAGAATGTGTAAGACAGAAAAATAAGGAAGATAACAGAATAAAGGGAACTAAGGTGACAAGTCAGGATACGGCGAAACTTGGAGTAGCAGATTAGAAAATATATAGGAGGATGGAATGGATAAAGAGAAGAAAAAGAGGGGAATGGAGCAGTTAATCTATACAGTTTTGGGAGGTTTTCTGTTTGCATTCGGGGTAAACTTAATTATTATGCCGATGAATCTGTATAATGGTGGATTTATGGGAGTTGCACAGTTACTGCGTACTTTTGTTGTAAGTGTGTTGCATATAGATTTGGGAAGTTTTGATTTGGCTGGTATTATTTATTATCTGATTAATATACCGCTGATGTATATGGCATGGAAGAATATTGGAAAAGGATTTTTCCTAAGGACGATTATTTCAGTTACTTTACAGAGTGCATTTTTGACAATTATTCCTATTCCAAAGGAACCGATTATTTCCGATATGCTGACAGCGTGTATTATTGGTGGTCTTGTATCCGGTTGTGGTACGGGATTATTACTTCGAGGAGGAAGTTCCGGCGGAGGTCAGGATATTATCGGTGTGATTTGTGCCAAGAAATACCCGGGATTTAGTGTAGGAAAAATCGGTATGCTGATGAATATAGGAGTGTATGGTATTTGTCTTCTTCTATTTGATGTGGAGATTGTAGTATATTCACTTATATATACGACTGTATTATCGCTTACCATTGACCGTATCCATATTCAAAACATTAATACAAGCGTAATGATTTTTACGAAACAGTCGGGCGTGGCAAAAGCAATTATGGAAGAAACAGGACGAGGTGTTACGAACTGGAAAGGGGTAGGAGCGTACACAAATGAAAATACGGAAGTACTTTCTGTTGTTATTTCTAAATATGAAGTAAATCAAATTAAAAGGATTGTACAGAGAATAGATGAGAACGCTTTTATGATATTTAATGAAGGTTCTTATGTAATAGGGAATTTTGAAAAAAGGCTTTAGGGCCTTTTTTATTTTACATAGATTTAACATAGTTTGCGTTTTAGATTTAACATAACTTAGATAATATACTACTTGTGAAGAAGATATTCAGAATAAAAAGGAGACAAAGAAAATGAAATTAAGAAAATTATTAGCAATAACAGCGATTACAGCAATGACAATTGTATCTGCAGTAGGATGTGGAAACAGTGATAAGAAAGAAGATGGAAAGAAAGCAGAAGGTTGGGATGCAGTGAATGATATCTCAGTAGTTTCCAGAGAAGATGGTTCGGGAACAAGAGGAGCATTTATTGAATTGTTCGGCATTGAAGAAAAAGATGCAAGTGGGGAAAAAGTAGATCATACAACAGAAGAAGCAAGTATTACAAACAGTACAGCTGTTATGATGTCTACTGTGGAAGGAAATGAATATGCTATCGGATATGTATCACTTGGATCTTTGAATGATACAGTTAAATCTGTAAAAATTGACGGTGCTGAAGCGACAGCAGAGAATATCAAATCAGGTACATATAAAATTTCAAGACCGTTTAACATTGTAACAAAAGACAAAGTAAGTGATGTAGCACAGGATTTTATTAATTATATCATGAGTCCTGAAGGACAAAAAATTGTTGAGGAAGCAGGATGTATTCCGGTAGATGATGTAAAAGAATACCAGTCAAATGGTGCGACAGGTAAAATTGTTATCGGTGGTTCTTCATCAGTATCACCGGCAATGGAAAAATTAAAAGAAGCATATTTAGGAGTAAATCCAAAAGCGGAAATTGAAATTCAGACAAGTGATTCAACAACAGGTGTAACATCAACGATTGATGGAGTTTTTGACATTGGAATGGCATCAAGAGAACTTAAAGACAGTGAAGTTTCAAAAGGTGTAAAACCTACAGTAATCGCATTAGACGGAATAGCAGTAATTGCCAATAAAGACAGTGAAGTAAAAGAATTGACAAGTGAGCAGGTAAAAGATATTTTTACAGGTAAAATTGTGACTTGGGATGAGGTAGTAAAATAAGATGAAAAAGGCATGGAAAGAAAAATTCATGCGGGGAGTGTTCTTCACTGCCGCCTGTGCTTCGGTACTGGCGGTAGCTCTCATTTGTATTTTTTTATTTGCAAATGGAGTTCCTGCAATGAAAGAAATCGGATTCGGTGATTTCCTTCTCGGAGAAAAATGGAAACCGGGAAATAATATTTACGGTGTTTTTCCGATGATCATCGGGAGTATCTATGTAACGGTTGGTGCGATTATAATTGGTGTGCCGATTGGAATTTTGACTTCCGTTTTTATGGCAAAATATTGTCCTAAGAAAATCTATCCTTTCTTAAAAGGAGCAACAGAACTGTTGGCGGGTATCCCATCGGTTGTTTATGGATTTTTCGGTTTAGTTGTGATCGTACCGCTTGTTCATGAAATATGTTTGGATTTGAGAAGAGCGGGGATTTTGGAACGTTCAGGAGATGGAAAAAGTATATTTACGGCATCCATATTGCTTGGAATGATGATTTTGCCGACAATCATCGGTGTGACAGAATCTGCTATTCGTGCTGTTCCGGAACAATATTATGAAGGAGCATTGGCCTTAGGAGCAACACATGAGAGAAGCATTTTCAGAGTAGTTCTTCCCGCAGCAAAATCAGGCGTTTTGGCGGGCGTAATTCTTGGTGTCGGACGTGCTATAGGTGAAACAATGGCGGTTATCATGGTGGCGGGAAATCAGCCAAGAATGCCGGAAGGAATTATGCAGGGTGTCAGAACATTGACGGCAAACATCGTAATGGAAATGGGATATGCAGCAGATTTACACAGAGAAGCATTGATTGCAACGGCAGTTGTTTTGTTTGTATTTATTCTAATTATTAATTTATGTGTATCATTATTAAACAGGAGGTCACGCAATGTCTAAGTGGAAAAGTAAATTACGTTCTTATTTAAAAACGCCGGCCTCTTTTATTGGAATGATATTAGTTATGCTATCAGCGCTGATTACGTTTTCGGTGTTGCTATTTTTAATTGCCTATATTTTAATAAAAGGGCTTCCGCATTTATCAGCAGATTTATTTGCCTTGAAATATACGAGTGAAAACGGTTCGCTTATGCCGGCACTTCTTAATACACTGTTTATGACATTTTTATCTCTTATTGTCGCAGTGCCTTTAGGAATTTTTTCAGCTATATTTTTAGTGGAATATTCAGGAAAAGGAAATAAGTTTGTGGACATTATCCGCATTACTACAGAAACTTTATCGGGTATTCCGTCTATCGTGTACGGTCTGTTTGGTATGTTGTTTTTTGTATCCACTTTGAAATGGGGCTATTCCCTTCTTTCCGGGGCATTTACGCTGGCAATTATGATTTTACCGTTGATTATGAGAACAACGGAAGAAGCATTAAAGTCAGTTCCGGATACATATAGAGAAGGAAGTTTTGGACTTGGAGCAGGTAAACTTAGAACCGTATTTCGAGTTGTTCTGCCAAGTGCGGTTCCGGGGATTTTAGCCGGAGTTATTCTTGCAGTCGGAAGGATTGTCGGAGAAACGGCGGCATTGATTTATACGGCGGGAACTGTGCCGGAGATTGCGGCTAACCCTATGGATTCAGGAAGAACTCTTGCCGTGCATATGTATAATCTGTCGAATGAAGCGTTGTTTGTGGATAAGGCATATGCAACAGCAGTTGTTCTGCTTATCATGGTAGTTGGAATTAACTGTTTGTCAGGATTTATAGCAAAGAAGATTACGAAAGGAAGAAATAATGAGTAAAATAAGTATTCAGAACTTAGATTTACACTACGGAGATTTTAAGGCACTAAAAAATGTAAGTTTAGATATAGAGGAAAATAAAATTACGGCATTTATCGGACCGAGCGGTTGCGGTAAATCAACATTGTTAAAATCATTAAACAGAATGAATGATTTAGTGGAAGGATGCAAAATTGATGGAAAAATTTTGTTGGATGGAGAGGATATTTACGGAAAAATGGATGTGAATTTACTCCGAAAAAGAGTTGGTATGGTATTTCAAAAACCAAATCCATTTCCAATGAGTATTTATGACAATGTCGCTTTCGGACCAAGAACTCACGGAATTCGTTCTAAAGCAAAATTGGACGATATTGTTGAAAAGTCACTTCGCGATGCGGCGATTTGGGAGGAAACAAAAGACCGACTGAAAAAGAGTGCATTAGGTATGTCAGGAGGACAGCAGCAGCGACTTTGTATTGCAAGGGCATTAGCTGTACAGCCGGAAGTACTTCTTATGGATGAGCCGACTTCGGCGTTAGACCCGATTTCTACATCAAAAATAGAAGACCTTGCGATAGAATTGAAAAAAGACTATACTATTGTCATGGTTACCCACAATATGCAGCAGGCAGTGCGTGTTTCGGATAATACGGCATTCTTCCTTCTCGGAGAAGTGATTGAATATAATGATACGGAAAAACTATTTTCAATACCGTCTGATAAAAGGACGGAAGATTATATTACGGGGAGGTTTGGTTAGAAATGAGAAACAAATTCGATATGCAGTTGGATAAAATGAACAGGATGCTTGTGGAAATGGGGGGACTGTGTGAAAAAGCGATTGCAAACGCAACGAAAGCGGTAGCAGACGGCAATCTTGAAATGGCAAAAGTCGTTATTGGCGAAGATGAAGAGATTGACCAGATGGAAAAAGACATTGAAAGACTTTGTTTGAAATTGCTTTTACAGCAGCAGCCGGTTGCAAGAGATTTGCGTCAGATTTCAGCAGCGTTGAAAATGATTACGGACATGGAACGTATAGGCGATCAGGCATCAGATATAGCGGAAATACTTATCTCTGCTCATGCAAGCCAATCATCGCCTATTCCTTATCTGACAGATATGGCTGCGGCTACAAGTAAAATGGTAACAAAAAGTGTACAGGCTTTTGTGGAGAAAGATTTGGAACTCACAAGAAAAGTTATTTTGGCAGATGATAAGGTGGACGAATTGTTCGATAAGGTAAAAGAAAAATTAGTTTCTTATTTGGCGAAAAATGATAATTCGGGTGAGAGAGCGATTGATATGCTTATGATTGCAAAATATTTGGAGCGTATCGGAGACCATGCGACAAATATTGCCGAATGGGTTGAATTTTCCATTACAGGTGTGCACCGTGAGCAGAAAGAACACGAAAAAGTAAGGAGAACAGAATGATATATTGTGTAGAAGACGATAGTAACATTCGGGAGTTAGTTGTATACACATTGGAATCTACAGGGATGAAAGCATGTGGATTTGAAGATGGAAGAGCATTTATGGAAGCTTTGGCGTTTGAAACGCCAGAGCTTGTTTTGCTTGATATTATGCTTCCGGGTGAAGATGGAATAGAGATATTAAAGAAACTTAGAAAGAGTGCGAAGACGAAAGACATTCCTGTCATTATGGTAACGGCAAAAGGGTCGGAATATGACAAGGTAATCGGATTGGATACCGGTGCGGATGATTACATTACGAAACCGTTTGGGATGATGGAACTTGTATCCAGAATTAAAGCAGTTCTTAGAAGAACAATGCGTGAAAAAGAAGACACGAAGTATCAGATTGGAAATCTTTTGATTGATGTGGAAAAACATAAGGTAAAAGTAGAAGGAAAAACAATTGCCCTGACCTTGAAAGAGTTTGAATTGTTGGAAAAATTGATGAAAAACAGGTCTATTGTATTGACGAGGGATAGACTTTTGGAAGAGATTTGGGGATATGATTTTACCGGAGAAACAAGAACTGTGGACGTACACGTTCGGACACTCAGACAGAAGTTGGGAACTGCCGGAGAACTTATCGAAACTGTAAGAGGTGTCGGATACCGGATTGGAGGGGACAATGAAGAGTAGAATACAAAGGAGTATGGTGTTTATCCTTTGCATTACCCTTATGACTACATATGCATTGATAGCAGTTGTTTTATATAACCAGTCATTTGTAAGTCTGAAAGAAGAAGTAGAACAGGAAGCCGATTATATGAAGGCTGCTATTGATATTTCAGGAGAGAGATATTTGGCGGCTATGGATAATGTACGTCAAAAAGCGAGGGTTACGGTAGTACGCCCGAATGGAGAAGTAACTTATGATTCGGGAGCGGGACAGGAAGAACTGGAAAATCATAAAGAAAGAAAAGAAATAAAAGAGGCGCTTAAGGACGGAAAAGGAAGCGATGTCAGAAAGTCTGATACAACGAAAGAGCGTTCCATTTATTATGCAATACGGTTAGAAAACGGAAACGTGCTTCGTGTGGCGAGAACGATGGATAATGTTTGGCCAATGATATTAGATGTTCTTCCGTATATGATAGGAATTGGTATATTGATGATAGCCATTGCATTCCTTTTGGCGAGATGGCAGACGGCGAAACTGATTCGTCCGATTAATGAACTGGATTTGGAAGAGCCTTTGAAAAATGATGTGTATGAAGAATTACAACCTTTAGTGGAAGGATTGGATAAAAGAAATAGAGAAAAAGAAGCAGTAGCACAAATGCGAAAAGAATTTTCCGCAAATGTTTCTCATGAGTTGAAAACACCTCTTACCTCTATATCAGGATATGCGGAGATTATGAAAAGTGGTCTTGTAAAACCGGAAGATATGCAAAAATTTTCTGAGAGAATTTATATGGAAGCAGTTAGATTGATTACTCTTGTGGAAGATATTATTAAGTTATCGAAACTGGATGAAGGGAAAGTGGAACTTGAGAAAGAGGAAGTGGATTTATATACACTGTGTCGCGAAGTATGCAGCAGATTGTCGTTACAGGCAGAGAAAAAGAAAGTAAAAATAGAAGTTATGGGAGAACCTGTTGTCTATCGGGGGATACGACAGATTTTGAATGAGATGATTTATAATCTATGTGAAAATGGAATTAAATATAATATAGAAGGCGGAAAACTTACCGTTTGGGCAGGAAATACACTTCAAGGGAAAAAAATTATTATAACAGATACGGGAATTGGCATTCCTAAAGAGGATAGAGAAAGAATTTTTGAGCGTTTTTATCGCGTGGACAAAAGCCATTCAAAACAAAGTGGTGGAACAGGTCTGGGTCTTTCTATAGTAAAACACGGAGCAATGCTGCATAATGCAGAAGTAAAGGTGAAAAGTGAAGTGGGAAAAGGAACGACAATGGAAATAGTATTCAAGTAAAAAAAAGCGGATAATCCGCTTTTTTTTACATTTATTCTTCTACTACGAATACGTCTTTTCCAAGTCCGCAAATTGGGCATACCCAATCATCAGGAATGTCTTCAAAAGGTGTTCCCGGTGCGATTCCGCCATCTGGATCACCAAGTTCCGGGTCGTATACATATCCACAAGGTTCACATAAATATTTTTCCATTGTTATTACCTCCTAAATTAAATGATATAACTTATCATAACATATTTTTTGAAAAATAAAAGTATTGTATTCATGTAAAGTTAATGATATGGTAAGAAAGTATGGGATTTAACAAATAAAATAAGAGGATAGAAGAATGAAGAAAAAGAGAGATAAAATATTTTTTTGGATTTGTAGTATAATCTGTATTTTTTGTGTAGCATATATCGGGTATTACTATGTACAGAAAGCGGAAAGTAAGAAAGACTACAAAGAAGTAAAGAAAAAGGTTGTAAAGGAGGAAAAAACCGAGGAAGAAAAGGATGAAATTCCGATAGATTTTGCGGAACTAAAGAAAGTAAATGATGAAATATATGCATGGATTCAAGTACCGGATACGAATATTGACTATCCGATTTTGCAGAGTAAAACAGATGATGCCTTTTATTTGGACCATGCTTTTGATAAGAAGTATGATGTGTTCGGTTCAGTGTTTACCGAGAGAATTAATAAGAAAGACTTTACGGATTTCAATACAGTGATTTATGGACATAACATTAAAGATGGTTCATTTTTCCAAAATCTTCATAAATTTGAGGAAGAGGAGTTTTTTAATAATCACGATACCTTTAGTATTTATACGGAAACGGAGAAAAAAACATATAAAATTTTTGCAGCGGTAGAGTATAGCAGTAAACATATTTTATACAATTATGATAATCAAAATCCGGCGGAGAAAAAGGCATTTCTTCAATCTCTTAGAGAATCGAGAAGCATGAAAAATCATTATCGGAATGATGTGACGGTGGATGAAAACAGTAAAATTGTTACACTTAGTACTTGTATACGGAGAGAACCGAAAAAAAGATATATCGTAGTCGGTGTAGAAGTAGAATAAAATAGGTCTAAAAATCATTTTCTTACATATATTAGATATGTGAGAGGTGAGAAGATGACGGAGAAACAGAAAATAGTTTCACAAATGATTTTAATATTTTATATATTTGAAGTGGTTGTATTAAATTTTCGTAGTGCGGAAATGATATTTGATACTGTTATTTCTATATTTCCGATAGGCGTATTTCTTCCGAAGATATGGAAGAGATATCGGCAGGGAAACAGGTTGGTTTACGCAGGAGGCATTTTAGGTCTGGTTTTAGAAATATTTCAGATGATAGGCGGTAGGGCAATACATCCGTTTTGTGCCGTGGCAGCAGGGATAACAGGTGTTTTATTGGGATATATAGCATATTATATCAGTGAAAATGTGTGAAAAGACTTGACCAAAACTCCATAGAGATATTATATTTATTATAGTATCTACAGAAAATTCAGGCAGTAATAGTAAAATGAAAATAAGGAAGGAATTCAAATGAGGAAGTTATTGATTATAGGTGCAGGCGGTTTCGGACAGATGATTAAAGAAACTGCTACAGAATTAGGATACGAAGAAGTGGTATTTTTAGATGATGCGGTAAAAGGGGCAGATGTTATCGGGAAATGTTGTGACTATCAGGCATTTCTCGGTGAATATGACACAGCGGTAGCGGGAATTGGAGATAACGGCGTACGCCTTTATTGGACAGAAAGACTTATTGAAGCAGGATATAATGTACCTTCAATTATTCATCCATCAGCAATAGTCAGCCCAAGTGCAAAAATCGGACAGGGAAGTTTCGTTATGCAAAGAGCGGTATTGAATACAAACGTAGTAATTGAAAATGGTGTTTTAGTCAACAGTGGTGCAGTAGTAGACCACGATTCACATGTGGAAAGCGGGGCACATATTGGTTTGTGCAGTGTTGTAAAGGCAAACTGTACAATAGACAAAAAGAGAAAAGTGGAAGCGGGAGAAGTTGTATTTTCTACAAGAAGAAAGATTGACGGAGTAGATAATTTGAATTTGGAAGATGCACTTTATGCTTTTGGATTTGGACCACAGTGTAGTTATGTGAAACCTTTCGGTGAAGGTCATATTAATGAAACATATGCCGTATATATGCCGGGAGAAGAAGGAGATGAATTTTGTTACATTTTGCAGAGAGTCAATAGCAATGTATTTAAAGACCCTGCGGGCGTAATGGATAATATTTTTAATGTCACAGAATACTTGCGTAATGTAATCAGAGAAGAAGGGGGAGACCCTGACAGAGAAACATTATCTGCAATTAAGACAAAGGACGGTTCGACATATTTTGAGGATAGTGAAGGACAACCATGGAGAAGTTATCACTATATTCCAAACTCTGTTTGCTATCAGTTAGTAGAAGAGCCGGAACAATTTTATCAGTCGGCAAGCAGCTTTGGACATTTCTTAAAACAGTTAGGTGACTATCCGGCTTCAAATTTAAATGAAACAATTCCGGATTTTCACAATACAGAAAAACGTTTTGATGCATTTACATTTGCCTTGAAACGTGATATTAAAAATAGAGCAATTTCCTGTCGTCCCGAAATTTCGTTTGTATTAGATAGAAAAGATGACTGTGGTGTGCTTGTAAAACAGCAGGAAGAAGGAGTTCTTCCACTTCGTGTAACACATAATGATACAAAGTTAAATAATATTTTGTTTGATGCCGATACGGGAAAAGGATTGTGTATCATTGATTTAGATACAATTATGCCGGGACTGGCTGCAAATGATTTCGGTGATTCAATTCGATTTGGTGCGGCAACAGCAGCGGAAGATGAGAAAAATTTAGATTTGGTACATTTTGATATTTCTTTGTACGAAACATATGTAAAAGGATATTTGGAGGCAACAAAAGATGTTCTTACACCGGAGGAAGTTGCAAGTCTTCCATGGGGAGCAAGACTTATGACATTAGAATGCGGAATCCGTTTCCTTACAGATTATTTACAAGGAGATACATATTTTAAAACAGCATATCCGGAACATAATTTAGTACGTGCACGTACACAATTCAGATTGGTTGATGAGATGGAACAGCAATTTGGAAAAATGCAGGAAATCGTGCAGAAGTATTGTTGTTAAGTAAGTTAGATTCCCACGAAAATCATATTATAAGGTGTGATTTTCATGGGAATTTTGTTATTATACACAAATGAAATGAAGAAAAATCAAAGAAATACATAAAATTCATATAATAATATTAGGAAAGTGTGGAAAAAAATAGGGAAATATGCTAAATTATACATAATGCTATTTTAGTTGAAATTTGTGTTTTAACTAAAAAATAAATAGAGGAGGAAAAGAAAGGCAAAATGAAAAAGAGAACAAAATATGCGAAACGTATATTAAGTGGTGCATTGGTAGCTATATTAGCAGCAACGGCAGTACCTTTTCCGAAAGGGATTTCTGCAGAGGCATCGTCGATAGAAACAAAGCAGGAATCAATGCAGATTCGATTTGATGAACCACTTTCAAAAGGAAGACTGACAGGTCAATCCGGAGGGTTTACAGGAGGCGGCAGTGAAACAGACTGGTGGCAGCAATTATCACTTCCGATTGGTAACTCTTATATGGGTGCAAATGTATATGGGGAAGTAGAAAAGGAACATTTAACATTTAATCATAAAACATTGTGGAATGGTGGACCTACAACAGATAAACCGCATACAGGAGGTAATATCAATAAAGTTGGTAATAAATCTATGGCGGAATATTTGGGATCTGTTCAGAAAGCGTTTTTGGATGGAGAAAGTAATGCGTCCGACATGTGTGGAAAGTTAGTTGGACAGAATACACGAGAATATGGAGCTTATCAAGGCTGGGGAGATATTTATCTTGATTTCGATAGAGAAAGTAACAAACAAGAATCAAGTATTATCAGCGATAAAAGTGACAAGATAAAATATGGACAAGGTTGGGGAGAATGGCCACAGCCTACATGGGAGGCCGGCTCAGAACATTATGCGATGAATCCGGCAAGACTGGAAGTAGAGTTCGAAGGAACAGGAATCCAGATGATTGGTGTGCAGTATATTGATATGGGTGATTTTACTGCTACAGTAGATGACACAAAAACAGTTTCAGGCAGTATGTATTCGGAAACAAAGAAAGAGGGCGTTGCTCTTTTTGAAATTTCCGGTTTACAATATGGAAAACATAAGTTAGTTTTTGAGTCTAAGAGTAAAAATGGAAAATCAAAGACTTCTTTTGACTATTTTAAAGTGTTGGAGGGGGAAACAATTGATTGGAATCCAGAGAATACAACAGATAAAGTAACATTTACAGGTGGATGGGAACGCTGGGATAGAACGAATGACTCAGATGCAAATCAATGGTTTGGTAAAGATGAAGTGTTTATCGATCCTTCAAGAGCTGAAAGAGCAACATTAACTTGTAAATTTACAGGAACTGGTTTTGAATTGTTTGGAGCGAAAAGTGATCAAGTTGGAAAATTTCAGTATCAGATAGATAATGGTGCATGGAAAGAAGTGGACACACGCTCGAACACATTTGCAAGACAGCGTTTATTGAAAGTGAATGGGTTGGAGAAGAGAGAACATACATTAACAATCAAAGGAATAAAAAATAATAAAGTTTCTTTTGATGGTATTGTTACCTCAATGGATAAGTCAAAACCGGAGCATACAGAAGTAACAAATTATGAAAGAGCACTTGATATTGATTCCGCACTTGCAACAGTATCTTTTGACAGAGATTATACACATTATTATAGAGAATATTTTGCAAGTTATCCTGATAATGTCATTGCAATGAAACTGACTGCAGAAGCGCTGAAAGGTTCTCAAAAAGAAATGAAACCTTTGGAATTTGAAGTGAGTTTTCCGGTGGATCAGCCTTCAGAAGCAGCCCTTGGAAAAGAAGTGAAATATGAAACAACTGAAGATGGCACAATTGTTGTATCCGGACATATGAGAGATAACGGTCTTTTGTTTAACGGAAGATTGCAAGTTGTTACAAAAGACGGTAAAGTTGAGCAGATAGCAAATAAAGAAGGAACACTTCTTGTATCTGGGGCTACAGAAGTCTATATTTATGTGACAGCAGATACAGATTATAAGATGACATATCCAAAATATCGTTCAGGTATCACTGCGGATGAACTTTCAACTCAAGTAAAAACGGTATTGGACAAAGCAGTAAAAAAAGGATATAAGGCAGTAAAAGATGATGCGGTAGCAGATTACAAAAAGATTTATGATCGTGTGAAATTAGATTTAGGACAGGGAGCATATAAGAAAACAGTAGATGAATTGATTGCATCATATAAGAGTAATAAGGCGAGTGCAGAAGAAAAAGCATATTTAGAAGCAATTTTATTCCAATATGGACGTTATCTTCAGATTTCATCTACAAGAGAAGGGGATAAACTTCCTGCTAACTTACAGGGAGTATGGTTAGACTGTACAGGAAAAGCAAACGCTCCTATTGCATGGGGAAGCGATTATCACATGAATGTCAATTTGCAGATGAATTATTGGCCGACTTATGTAACAAATATGGCAGAATGTGCAGAACCTATGATTAAGTATATAGAAGGGCTCCGTGAGCCGGGACGTGTTACAGCATCCACATATTTCGGTATTGATAATTCAAATGGACAGAAAAATGGATTTACTGCACATACGCAGAATACACCATTTGGTTGGACTTGTCCGGGATGGGAATTTTCTTGGGGATGGTCTCCGGCAGCAGTTCCATGGATGCTTCAGAATGTATATGAGGCGTATGAGTATTCAGGAAATATTGAAAAATTGGAAAAAGATATTTTCCCAATGATGCAAGAACAAGCAAAATTCTATATGTCTATCTTGAAAAAGGTAACAACTGCAGATGGAAAAGAGCGTTATGTAACAATTCCTGCATATTCTCCAGAACATGGACCATATACAGCAGGAAATGTATATGAAAATGTACTTGTATGGCAGTTATTTAATGATTGTATTGAAGCGGCAGATGCGTTAAATGCAAATAAGGCTGGAACGGTTTCGGAAGAACAGATTACACAGTGGAAAGAATACCGTGCTGGATTAAAACCTATTGAAATTGGACAGAGTGGACAAATTAAAGAATGGTATGATGAGACAACTCTTGGACATAATACAAAAGGAAATATTCCTAAGTATCAGAAAGGACATCGTCATATGTCTCATTTATTAGCAGTATATCCGGGAGACTTGGTGACAGTTGATGATGAGAAGACTATGGATGCAGCTAAAGTTTCCTTAAATGACAGAGGAGATAATGCTACAGGATGGGGAATTGCACAGAGATTGAATACATGGGCAAGAACAGGTGATGGAAATCATGCATACAAGATTATTGATTCGTTTATCAAAAACGGTATTTATTCAAATCTTTGGGATGCACATCCACCATTCCAAATTGATGGGAACTTCGGATATACAAGTGGTGTAGCTGAAATGTTATTGCAGTCAAATGCAGGATATATCAATTTACTTCCGGCAATGCCTAAGAATCAGTGGCAATCAGGTTCTGTCAGCGGTTTAGTTGCAAGAGGAAACTTTGTTGTAAGTGAAAACTGGGACAAGGGTGTATTGACAGAAGCGACGATTGAATCTAGAAACGGTGGAGATTGTACAGTACAGGTAAATGGTTGGGAGAAAGTATTTGTACAGGACAGCGAAGGAAAGAAAGTTCAGGCAAAAGAAGTAGAAGGAAAAACAGGAAGAGTTACATTTGCAACAGAGGAAGGCAAAACATACTTCATAACTAAAACAGAAGGTGCGGTAGATTCGGCTACTGTAACATTTACAGCAGAAGGAAAAACAGTAAAAGAAGTTTCTATAGTGAAAGGTGAAACAATCGGAAATGAACTTCCGACAGCACCAGAAAAAGAAGGCTATACATTCAAAGGCTGGAATACTAAGGAAGATGGAAAAGGTGAAGTAGTAACAGAAAAAACAGTTGTAAATGCAGATATGACAATATATGCAATTTATGAAAAGAATGAAACACCAGAACCACAGCCGGAAGAAAAAATGGTAACATTTATAGCGGAAGGAAAATTAGTAAAAGAAGTTTCTATAGTGAAAGGTGAAACAATCGGAAATGAACTTCCGACAGCACCAGAAAAAGAAGGCTATACATTCAAAGGCTGGAATACTAAGGAAGATGGAAAAGGTGAAGTAGTAACAGAAAAAACAGTTGTAAATGCAGATATGACAGTATATGCAATTTACGAAAAGAATGAAACACCAGAACCACAGCCGGAAGAAAAAATGGTAACATTTACAGCGGAAGGAAAATTAGTAAAAGAAGTTTCTATAGTGAAAGGTGAAACAATCGGAAATGAACTTCCGGCAGCACTAGAAAAAGAAGGCTATACA
>NZ_BAAHSI010000010.1:21135-72481 GCF_054601575.1 Faecalimonas canis
TGACAGTATATGCAATTTATGAGAAAGTTCAAACACCAATAACTCCAACACCTGATAATAAGCCAACCACTAAACCGGATACTCATCCGACTCAAAACCCGGATAATAAACCGGTTCAAAAACCTGATAATAAGCCGGTGAAAACAAGTGACACTGCAAATGTAGCGATACCATTTACATTTATGTTAATAGCAGCAGCTGCAGGAGTAATTGTTCTTGGTAAAAAAAGGAAAACAAAATAAAATCTGGTAAATAGAAAATAGGAGATACTGTGATGATAGTACACAGCATCTCCTGTTTTTGTTTGTCAGTGTGAAATTTTTATAGATGTGGAATAAAAAGTTGATTAGTGTTTACGTAATGATTCTAAATAGGTGCAAACGATGCCATGTGCATAGTGAAGTAGAGAATATCGATGTTCCTGTAAACACCAATCGTAAGTAAGACCACGCTCTAAAGAAGCAATTTTTTCGCTGATTTCTGTATAAGATTCTGATGAAATAATTTCTCCTGAATCAAGGCCTTCTTTTACAAGTTGATTAAGAATTTGGTAATACCGACGTTTGGGGTTTAGGATGTATCTAGTGCCTTGTGTCATGACTTGAAGTCCATATAGTGTTTGAAAAAAAGAAATATATGGGGAATGCTCCAGGTTGCTTAAAATAAATTCATCGAATGTAATTAATTTGTCGACCGCACTTAAATTAGAAGGAAGAGATTTCAACCATTCGTCATAATCATTATCGAAGAAATAGGCAAGACTGAATATAAGATCTTCTTTTCCTCTGAAGTGATGATAAAAAGAACCTCTAGATGTTTGAGAACGTTCTATAATTTCATTAACAGTTGTTGCATCATATCCTTTTTCCAAAAATAATTCCCAGGCAGCGCTTATTAATTGTTCTTTTATAGTAGTGTTTATTGCTTTTTTTCTCATAAAATAAATATCCTTTATTACTCGTTATATTTCATTATTATATCACGAAAACCGTAAGGGATACAAGTCTTGACAGTTTATAAATAGATTGCTAAAATTATAACAAAATAATTAGAATGTAGTACGGAATAAGGTACGATTCAAGAAAATGAATGAGAGAAAGGAGTGTTTATGTGGAGAAACAGAAAAAAATTCAACTCCCAAAAAAGATGGGGAAAACAGAGAGAAATCGCTTAATTGAATTTGCT
This sequence comes from Faecalimonas canis, assembly GCF_054601575.1. NCBI lineage: Bacteria > Bacillati > Bacillota > Clostridia > Lachnospirales > Lachnospiraceae > Faecalimonas > Faecalimonas canis. The sequence goes on from NZ_BAAHSI010000010.1 coordinate 22,321, forward strand.
CTTTTAAAAGGTTTTCAATCTGTATCAGCTGAATTTCCGGTTGTTTCTACAACAGAAGGAGAGGAAGTTCCAGAGAGTTTTTCGCAATATGAATTGCAACTTAGGAATATAGAAGCACCGGAAGATTATGTGTCAGCCACAAAAAGTGCAAAGCAGATTCCGGATTTAGACTGGAGAAAGAAAAAAGGATTAGAATCTGTATTTGAAAAAGGAGAGTTTTTAAAAGATAATAATTTGGATATGCTTCCAGATAGTTTGGATATGAAAATTATTCTTCCAGAGAATGCAGATGAATCTATGGTCATTGCCGCATGTAATATAGCATTTCGCTTTGGTATGGAAACAACGGGGTATGAAGGAACGATAGTTGCAGATGAATCCTATACTGGAAATGCGTTTGTAATAGAAGAGGGCGATGAATGTAGAGTTCGCTTCGATAAGCAAGATCATCGTACAATTGTATATTTATCAGGAAAAGGAAAAGAATTAGAAGTCTTTTCAGCATGGCTTTGTGAAAAATTCCCGTTACTTCCGAATGCGGAAAGATGGACGGATAGATTGATGGAATTAACGGATAGTTTTTCTATGAAAAATCTAGACGGCCAACTTAGTTACCTGAAAGCATTTCAGAAAGAACTGGGAGACTCGGTGACAGCTTACGTTTCGCCGGAGATTTCTTCCGTTAAAAAGGGGATAGAAAAGGAATTTCCCAATGTTTTATTTGAAAACTACAAAGGAATGAAAAAAGTATATGAAAAAGAATATGATATTCCTTGGGAAGTAGATGTTTGTAAGGAAATTTTAGAAAGTAAAGTATATCCGCTTTTAAGAAATGGGGATAAAGTAAAAGTTTATGCTGCTTTAAGTGAAGAAATGGATGTTAGAATGGCGTTGAAACAGAATATTAATCAACGACTAGAAGAAAAAGGAGCAAAACTTTTAGATGCGGAAATTCTTTGTGCATATAAGCAAGGATTTTCGTGGATTGATGAAATTATTATTCCTAAATTGCTAAATGAAAAGGTGGGAAAACTTCATATTGCATTTAGACCGTTTTTACCAGAAGGGCAAACAGAATGGTTGGATGAAAACGGTGCAACACCTTCATATACCAACATAGATTTCAGTAATCCGGATAAATGGTATGACTTGCCAATCCGTTATTTGCAAGAACTTTATCCAATTGTAGATATTATTGAATCGAAACTAGGAATAGAAAAAGATAATATTGTATTTTCTGTATATGAAGGAGAAAAAGACTGTACATATTATTTGGAAGCAGAAGATATAAATGGAAATACTATTTTAGAAGAAGATTATCTTGCGATAAATGCAGAAAGACCTTATTTAGATGCATTTCCGGAGATGGGGAAAGTGCATCCGGCAACAGGATATGTGAAAGTTTACTTGAATGGTCAAGAAGTTTTAAATGAGCGTGTGCGAACAGATGTGGAATGTATATGGGAAATATATCAAAAAGAAGTTTTGACAGACTTACAAAAGTTCATTGAAGGAAAATTGGGCGAACATATTTGCTTGGAAACTCAACCGTTTTTCTCAAGACTATCTTTAGAGGTGGTTGCAAGTGAACCGGATTATAAACTCCCGTGTAGAGAAGATTTGATTTCCACTTTAGATGCATTGCATGAGGATATGTATTTTGTAGGAACGGATTTCTTTAAAAATTATGGGGTTAGACATTCAGGTGAAATGTTAGATGCACCAGGGTTAATTCTTCCGATTTTGAAAAAAGGAACTGGTAAGCCGTATTTTAAAGTGACATTATACGATATCATGGCAGAAAAACCAATGTTAGTTTCTGCGCAAAAAGAAATCACATCTTTTGCAAACCGTCAGGATATAGATATTTACATGGATTCTTTAACGTATGAATCCGATAAAATAACTGCGCATATTTGTGTGGATGGAGGAAATGCTAAAGTAGCGGAAGCATATGCTTTACTGTTTAACAAAGGAATTTTATCTTCGTGTAAAGGATATGCAGAAGTTGATATAGTGCAACTTGATGTGGATGGTCAGATTTTTGAGATGTATGTGCCGGAATATGAAGAACAGGCAAAAGATCTAGACATTAGAGAAATTGATTTATTGGAACATACATTGATTGGATATGATCAGTATTTAGAGATTATAAAACAGTTAAAGAGAGTTGAAGGAATTTCTGTCTATAAGACTGCAACTTCATATGCAGGTAGAGATATTTATGCGATTGAACTTTTACCTAAATGTAAAGGGTATATTTCAAGGACAAAGAGAATTAATCTGTTGCCATCAGAAATTATTAATTCTAGACATCATGCAAATGAGGTTTCAAGTACAAATTCAGCATTTATACTCTTGAAAGAAATTCTTACAAATGAAAAGTATAAGGATTTGTCAGAAAAACTTAATTTAGTGATTGTACCGATGGAAAATGTAGATGGGACAGCAATACATTATGAATTGCAGAAAGAAAATCCATACTGGAAATTTCATGTTGCAAGGTTTAATGCGATTGGAAAAGAATTTTACCATGAACATTTTAAAGAGGATACGATTCATACGGAAGCAATGGGACTTACAAGATTGTGGTATAGAATGCTTCCGGATATTGTTGTAGATAATCATGGTGTTCCAAGTCATGAGTGGGAACAACAATTTTCAGGCTATACATCTCCATCGTTCAAAGGCTTTTGGCTTCCGAGATCGTTATTATATGGATATTTTTGGTATGTAACGAATGAGGAATATAAAAGTAACTATAAAGTAAATAAGAAAATGGAAGATGTTATTGCGGATGCGATTGGAGCGAAAGAAGATATTTATAAGTGGAATAAAGAATGGATGCAACAATTTGAAAAATTTGCACATGGCTGGATGCCAAAATTATTCCCAGCGAATTATTATAAGGATATGATTAATTACTGGATTCCATTTGAATATCAACCGGAACATAGATATCCATCTATTCGATTTCCGTGGATTACGACAGTGGCATATACAAGTGAAGTGGCTGATGAAACGGCTCAAGATGATTATTTGAATTTGTGTGCAAAAGCTCATGTGACTCATGATTTAGCGACTATTGATATGTTCGTAGAAGGAGAAAGCGTTTTTGAAGTAAGAGAAGAAAAAGCGGATGATTCAGTTTCGATTTGTTATATAAGACAACGTCCACTGATTATCGGAAGTTTTGAAAATTAATAAAAAGGAAAACAAAGGAGGAAAAAGATATGGAGTATATTACTCTAATAGGAATCGTAATTGTTATAGTTGGGTTTGCTCTAAAATTGGATAATATTTTAACCATTTTAGTAGCGGCCGTTGTAACAGCATTAGTAGGAGGACTTGGAGTAGATGGTCTTCTTGAAACACTTGGATCAAGTTTTGTTGCCAATAGAAGCATGGCTATTTTCATTATTGTTATGCTTGTAACGGGAACACTAGAAAGAAGTGGTTTAAAAGAAGCGGCGGCAGCATTGATTGGAAAAATAAAAGGTGCTACTGCAGGTGCGGTTGTGGTAGCTTACGGTATCATGAGAGCAATTTTTGCAGCTTTTAATGTTGGATTTGGTGGTGTTGCAGGTTTTGTAAGACCAGTTATTATGCCGATGGCAGATGCAGCGATTGAAAATACAGTAGGAAAGGCAAACGAAGAACATGAAGAACAGGTAAAAGGTATGGCTTCTGGTATGGAGAATATAACATGGTTCTTCTTCCAAGTATTGTTTATTGGAGGTAGCGGTGGTCTTCTTGTACAGAGTACGTTAGAAGGACTTGGATATAAAGTGGAACTTGTAGATTTAGCAAAGGTAGAAATTCCAGTAGCGATATTTGCACTTGTAGTTACAATTATTTATTACATTTTTAGAGATAAGAAATTGATGAAAAAATACTATAAAAAAGAGAAATAGAAAGGAGGTTCTTTTATGTCGTTTTTTATGAGTTCAGAAGAACTGCTGGGAACAAAATTATTAGAGATTGTTTATATTTTAATTGGGGTAATTACAATTTACACAGGTGTGAAAAATGTAATGGACAAAAAAAACCCATCTAGAATTGGAACGGGTATATTTTGGATTGTGTTAGGTATTGTACTTGCATTTGGTAGATGGATTCCCGCAAAAGTAAATGGTGTATTAATTATTGTAATGTGTATTCCTGCTATTTTACAAAAAGTTAAAATTGGAAAAATTGATAAACCGACGGAACAGGAATCAAGAGCGAATTACGATAAAGTAGGAATGAAAATTTTTATTCCTGCACTTACTATTGGAGTTTGTGCTTTAGGATTTGCGTTATTTACAGATCTTGGAGCTTTAGTAGGAGTAGGAGTAGGAGTATTGATTTCAGCACTTTTATTAATCTTATTCTTGAAATCTAATACCCCAAAGGTGTTGTTGAATGACTCAGAGCGTATGCTTTCTACTGTAGGACCATTAAGTATGTTGCCGATGCTTCTTGCAAGTCTTGGGGCAATCTTTACAGCTTCAGGCGTAGGAGATGTTATTGCTCAGATTGTAGGAAATGTGATTCCTAAGGGAAATGTAAATGTTGGTATTATTGTTTATGCAGTTGGAATGATGGTATTTACTATGATCATGGGAAATGCTTTTGCAGCAATTACAGTTATGACAGTAGGTATTGGAGCGCCATTTGTATTGGCGTATGGAGCTAATCCGGTATTAATAGGTATGCTTGCTCTTACTTGCGGTTACTGTGGTACATTGCTTACACCTATGGCTGCGAACTTTAATATTGTTCCAGTTGCTTTGTTGGATATGAAAAACAGATTTACTGTAATTCGAAATCAGGTTGTAATTGCAGTACTTATGCTTGTGTTCCAAATTGCATATATGATTATGTTTAAATAAAAAAGAACCGAGGTAAAAAAATGAAAGGAATAGATCGTGGAGCCGAGATTGTAATTAAAAAGTGGGTGAAATTAAAACCATGGGAAAAACTTTTAATTGTTACAAGCGAAGAAACAATAGAAGAGGCTCAAGCACTGAAGAAATTTGCATTAAGAAGAAGTGCTTCTGTAGATTTGATGATTGTAGAGAAAACAGGAATGAAGATAGGAGTGTTTTTTGATCAACACGAAGATATTTTTGCAAATTATCATGTCATTATAGGTGCGACGAACTATTCCTTAGTTACAACCAAAGCTGCGAAAAAGGCAATTAAAAAAGGAAAAAAATTTCTTTCCCTTCCGCTTTGTACAAATGATGGAAAAGCGATGCTGAGTTATGATTTTATGACCATGGATACAAAGAAAAGTAAAATGCTTGCGATGGTCATTATGAAGTACTTAAATTCAGCGAGTGTTATTCATATCACTTCTAAGAATGGAACGGATTTGAAAGTATATAAAAGAAATAGAAAAGCCGGATTTTTTAATGGAGTATTAAAAGATGGGAAAGGGTATTCGTCGGCTAGTATTGAAGTATATGTTCCAATAGAAGAAACTAAAAGTGAAGGGGTCATGGTTTTAGATGGCTCGCTTGGATATATTGGGAAAGCAGATTATCCAACAAAAATAGAAATTTCACAAGGGAAAATTACAAAGATAGAAGACACGATTACAGGATGTCAACTCCAAGAATACTTGAAAAGTTATGATGATGAAAGGGTTTGGGTTGCAAGTGAACTTGGAATTGGATTAAATTCTCAATCAAAATGTCGAGGAAAATGTTATATTGAAGATGAGTCGGCATATGGAACGTTTCATATCGGATTTGGGAGAAATCTTGCTTTAGGCGGAGTGCATGAAGCAAGCGGGCACTATGATTTGGTTTGTAGGGAACCGAATATTTATGCCGATAATCGGCAGATTATGATGGAGGGAAAAATTATTACCCCTGAACCAGAAGTATATTAAGGAGGCAAAGAATGAAAGTTTTAGTTACAGGATTTGATCCATTTGGTGGAGAAACGGTTAATCCAGCTTATGAATCAGTAAAATTAATTCATGATACAGTTAAAAATGCGGAAATTATAAAGGTGGAGATACCGACTGTATTTGGTGAAGCAGGGAAAAAAGTGGAGAAAGCTATAGAAGAACATCATCCAGATGTGGTACTTTGTATCGGACAAGCAGGAAGAAGAGCGGATATACAGGTAGAAAGAATTGCGATTAATTTGTGTGAGGCTCCGATTCCTGATAATGCGGGAAATCAGCCTATTGATGAAAAATCGCAAAAGGATGGAGAAACAGCATATTTTGCGACAGTACCTGTAAAAGCAATGGTAAAAAATATTAATGAACATGGAATTCCAGCAAGTGTTTCTTATACGGCGGGGACATATGTATGTAATAATGTAATGTATGATTTACTTTATACACTCAATAAAAAATATCCAAATGTTCGTGGCGGATTTATTCATGTACCATATTCTACACAGCAAGGTGTTGGAAAGCCTTTGGGTACAGCAACTATGTCGATTGAAACGATGGCAAAAGCTTTAGAATATGCAATAGAAGCAATTGTGGAAACAAGAGAAGAAGTAGAAATATCGATGGGAATTACAGATTAAACTATAGCGATAAAATGAAACACAAGAGAATATATATATAATATAGAGGTTCTTGTAGTATCAAACTTATCAATTCTAAAACTAAAAGATTCTATCTGAAAATTCTTTGTATATAGAGAAGGGGTATCACTCAATCATTACATTTGATGATTGAGCGATACCCCTCTTTACTTTCGATGCTTATTCCTCATCGTCTATTTCCTGAGCACCGATTAAAGCACCGGCTGATGCGGAAACAACTGCTGCAACAATGGCAGCGATAATGCTGACTGCAATAATGCAAACTAAAAATCCCATTGTAAACGCCTCCGATTCTAAACTACAAATTTTTAACTAAATCTATTGTATCACGAAAAATCAAATCTGTATATATTTTATTTGTGGCGCAGAGGATTCGGAGTATGTACAGTTAAAAATTTTACAACAGTATTTGTATCATTTTTCCAGTTGTGAGAAATATTTGAATGTACATGGGCTGAATCTCCGGGATATAAATGATAAATATCTTCCTCAATCTGCAAAGTCAAGATACCTTCCAATATATAAATAAATTCTTCACCGCCGTGGGAATAAAGTTCTAAATCACTTTCATCCTGTAATGCGGGCATAAGTTCTACAAGTCTTGGAAGAAGATCAAATTCTTCTACATGATTTGTGAGAGCGTGCTCAATAATTTCAGGATTTACAACAGTAGATTTCTGTTCATAGCGCCTCATTATATGTACATCATTTGGTTTTATATTCGTAGTGAAAAAACTGGATAGTTCTACATCTAAAACTTTAGAAATTTTATCCAAAGAATCGATGGCTATACTTGTCATTCCTCGTTCCAATTGGGAGAGAAATCCAATGGATAATCCGGTGTTTTCGCTTAAATATTTTAAAGTATATTTTTTTTCGGTACGAAGATTTTTGATTCTAAGTCCGATAATTGCATTTGTATCCATGATTTTACCTCTTTTTCTCTTACTATCTTTAAAAGATATTGTTTATATTATTACCAGTTGGTTGTAATGTCAAGCATTTGACAGGTGAAAAGAACGCAGATAAAACGAGTTGTATAAAGATTAATAAATAAATGAAAGCGTATTCTCTTTTTAGAAATTTTTATGAAAACAATAAAAAATATCATGACAAAAGAATAACAATGTGATATAATGAAAAAAACGGATAAAAATTTCATTTAGATGAAAATGGAGGAAATATGAGAACACCAAATGTAATTAATATCCAAAAGTTTTCTGTGCATGACGGGGACGGCATACGGACAACTATTTTTTTTAAAGGTTGTTATTTGAATTGCTGGTGGTGTCATAATCCGGAGAGCCAGAATTTTGCGCCGGAAGTTATGATTAACACAGAAAAGTGTACAGGGTGTCGTGCTTGTGAGCAGGTTTGTCCGGAGAAAGCTATTCATATAGATAATTGTAAGCAGTGTACGGACAGAACGAAATGTAAAGTATGCAGTACGTGTTTGGACTATTGTGTAAATAATGCGAGAGAAGTTGTTGGGAAACAATATACAATTGCGGAGTTAGTAAAAGAAGTGGATAAAGACTATATGTTTTATGAAGAGTCGTTTGGGGGTGTTACGCTTTCCGGTGGGGAAGTTATGGCACAGGATATGGAATATATAGAGGAACTTCTGAAAAAGTTAAAGAGAAAAGGTTATAACATTACGATTGATACATGTGGATTTGCGCCTGAAGAAAATTTCCAAATTGTTTTGCCGTATGTGGATACGTTTTTATATGATATTAAATTGATGGATAATGAAAAGCATAAGAAATACATGGGGCAGAGCAACGAATTGATTTTCACCAATCTGAAATATTTAAGTGATAACGGAGCGAGAATTTATATTCGTATTCCAGTCATCGGTGGAGTGAATGATAGTGACGAGGAAATGCAAGCAATTATTTCCTATTTAAAAGAAAATATTTCAGTAGCACAGGTCAATTTATTGCCGTATCATGATATTGCAAGTAGTAAATATCAGAGGTTAGATGTTACATATAAGGGAGAAGGATTTACTGTTCCTTCTAAAGAGAGAATGGAAGAGTTAAAAGAAATGTTTCAAAAAAATGGGTTTACAAATACCAAAATAGGAGGTTAAGAGATGGAAAGAGGAATGAACGAAAGAATCCGCAAATTAAGAAAACAGAGTTTGGAAACAGAACCACACATCTATATGGAAAGAGCGGACTTAGAAACAGATGCGTACATGATGTATGAAGGAAGTGTTTCTGTTCCGGAACTTCGTGCGTTAGCATTTAAACATTTTATGGCTAATAAAACATTATGTATCAATGATGGAGAATTGATTGTAGGGGAAAAAGGTGACGGACCACAGGCTGCACCGTCATTCCCTGAATTATGCTGTCATACAGTAGAAGATATGAAAATCATGAATGCGAGAGATTTAATTTATTTCCGCGTTACAGAAGATGATTTGAAATTGCAGGAAGAGAAAATCATTCCATTCTGGGAGAAACGTTCTGTTCGTCATAAAATTTTAGCGAACATGAGTCAGGAATGGAAAGATGCTTATGCAGCAGGTATTTTCACTGAATTTATGGAACAGCGTGGGCCGGGACATACAGTAGGTTCGGAAAAGATTTATAAAAAAGGATTTTTAGATTATAAAAACGATATTATCGAAGCAAGAAACAATCTTGACTTCTTAAATGATAAAGAAGCTTTAGATAAGAAAGCACAGTTAAATGCGATGGAAATTTGCTGTGATGCGATTATTATTTTAGGGGAAAGATATGCAAAATATGCTAGAGAATTAGCTGAAAAAGAAACAGATGAAACTCGTAAAGCAGAATTACTTCAGATTGCGGCAAACTGTGACGTAGTACCTGCTCATGCCCCACAGACATTCTGGCAGGCAATTCAGATGTACTGGTTTGTTCACCTTGGAGTAACAACAGAGTTAAATCCATGGGATGCTTACAGTCCGGGAAGATTTGACCAGCATTTAAACCCATTCTATCAGAAAGATACAGAAGAAGGTATTTTAGATGATGAAAAAGCATTAGAGTTATTAGAATGTTTATGGGTGAAATTCAACAACCAGCCAGCGCCACCAAAAGTTGGTGTTACATTAAAAGAAAGTGGAACATACACAGACTTTGCGAACTTAAATACAGGTGGTATTACACCGGACGGTGAAAATGGTGTAAACGAAGTAAGTTACTTAATCTTAGATTGTATGGATGAAATGAAACTGTTACAGCCAAGTTCGAACGTACAGATTAGTAAGAAAACACCTACAAAATTCTTAAAACGTGCTTGTGAAATTTCAAGAAAAGGTTGGGGACAGCCTGCATTCTATAATACAGAAGCAATTATTCAGGAATTATTAAATGCCGGAAAAACAATTGAAGATGCAAGACGCGGTGGAACAAGCGGCTGTGTAGAAACAGGAGCATTCGGAAACGAAGCGTATATTTTAACAGGATATTTTAACCTTCCAAAGATTTTGGAATTAACATTATATAACGGTTATGACATCGTAAGCAAAAAACAGATTGGTCTTCCTCTTGGATATGCAAAAGATTTCAAATCTTATGAAGAATTATATGATGCTTATAAGAAACAGATTGAATATCTTGTAGATATTAAGATTGAGGGAAGCAATATTATCGAAAAGATTTATGCAGAGTATATGCCTGCACCATTCCTTTCTATCATTACAAATGATTGTATTTCAAAAGGAAAAGATTATAATGCGGGCGGAGCAAGATACAATACGAACTATTTACAGGGCGTAGGTATCGGAACAATCACAGACTCATTGGCAGCAATTAAATATAATGTATTTGATGAAAAGAAATTTACAATGGAAGAACTTATCGAAGCTATGGAACATAACTTTGAAGGATATGAAAGAATTGCCAATTTAGTTCGCAATAAAACACCGAAATATGGAAATGATGATGACTACGCAGACGGAATTATGAAAGATGTGTTTAACTTCTATCAGAAAACAGTTACAGGAAGACCGAATATGAAGGGCGGTACATATAGAGTGAATATGCTTCCGACAACTTGTCACGTATATTTTGGTGAAGTAATGAATGCAAGTCCGAACGGACGTCTTGCACAAAAACCGGTTTCAGAAGGTATTTCACCTGAAAAGGGAGCGGACGTAAACGGACCTACAGCGGTAATTAAATCTTGTGCAAAAATGGACCATTTAAGAACGGGTGGTACATTGTTGAATCAGAAATTCACACCGAGTGTTGTTGCCGGTGAAGAAGGTCTGACACATATGGCAGATTTAGTAAGAGCATACTTTAACATGGACGGACATCACATTCAGTTTAATGTTATCGATAAAGAAACATTGATTGAAGCGCAGAAACATCCGGATGAGTACAAAGACTTAATTGTTCGTGTTGCCGGTTATAGTGATCATTTCCGTAACTTGAGTAAAGCATTGCAGGATGAAATTATTGAGAGAACAGAACAGTCGTTTAACTAAAAATAGTATAGTATAAAATAAGAAGCACATTTCGGGGGGAATGTGCTTCTTAGCATTTAATGATGATATTCATTTAAAGCGCTGTCTTTGCCAATCATAAAGTGATCTTGTGTTAAGATTGCGTAAGCGTTTTCATAATCGTTATTACGCATATACTGAACCATTTTTTTTAAGTTTGCATTTGTTTTTTCGATTTGCATCCCGTTTTTTAAAGAATATAAACCCATACGAATCAGTTCAAAAAGATTACTTTCATAAAATTTATTTATTCTTGTATTATCAAAAATGCTGACAATCTCCAAGTGCATTTTTGTGTCGGCGACTTCCCATTCATACGGATTATTTGACGCAGCGCACATGCGGACAACTTTTTCTTCAATGCGGTAAGAATATTCATCAAAACGGCCGGAAGAGAAAATTAACTTGAAAGCAGAACCTTCAAAAATTTCCCTTAACTGATAAATTTCTTCTATATCTTTATCCGTGATTTCTTTCACAGTCATGGATTTATGATAATCGGAAACGATAAGACCTTCTGCCTGCAACATTTTGATAGCGGTTCTGACCGGATTACGACTCATTTTCAGTTCTTCGGTGAGAATTGCTTCAGTGAGAGCCATTCCGGGAGGATAGGTCAGGTTTAAGATATTTGTTTTAATTGTATGATAAGCCTTATCGGCAAGAGATTTGCTTTGGGTTGGCATAAATACACCTCTTTCTTAAATGTTAATGTATACATTTAATTGTATACAATTCAAAGGAAAAACACAAGGATATGCGGAGGAAAAATTGTATTTATAAAAGAGTTATGTTATTATTAAAAAGTTAGTAATCAATGATTATTTAGAAACACGAAATGGAGGAAAATGAATGAGAAAAACAGTAAAAAAATTAGTAAGTTTACTGCTTTCCTTTTGCCTTTTATCCGGAACACTTTTTAGTGTGCCTTTAAAAGTTGAGGCAAGAGAGCAACTCGTTAACGTTGCGAGAGAAAAAGATGTTAACATTACTGTGAATAACACAGGAAGCGGTTCGTCTTCAGACTTGGTTGACGGAAACGATACGACTTCATGGCAGCAGAACGGTTGGACTGAGGCGAAAAATGCAGTAGTAGATATGAAGTTGGCTAAAAATGGAACAAATGTAAAAAAAGTAGTTGTAAAAGTTGGTGGAAATGATTATGCAAACCGTAAAGTAAAAGTAACGGTACAGCGTGCTCAAAACGGTATTACATCAGATTGGATATTGATTGGAGAAAAAATTGTTACAACAACAGGAGATGCAAATGATACTGTAGATGCTGTATTTGAATTGGAGCAGACAGCTTCATCTTCTGATATTCGTGTTGTTTTATCCGATCCGGTTGCACATGACGGAGGAGAAGTTCTTTTCTGGCCTTCTATCCATGAAATCGAAGTGTATGAGATGCAGGAAGTACATCTGTCAGATTATAATAATATTGCAGCACAGGCACAGATTACAACAGACGGTCAGGAAAATCAATCGGAAGGAAAAGACCGTCTTGTCGATGATAACGACAAAACATTGTATAAATTTCACAACGCAGCACAGGATTCTGAAAAATATATCAATCTTTCTTTTACAGAAGACAGAATGATGGATGCCTGTGAAATCGTATTTGAACATGTAGGTGCTACAGATGAACATACATATGAATTTACATACAGTATCTTAGGAAAAGCAAAAGGTGCAAATGAGTACACAAAAATTGTAGACCATGCGAAAGCAAACCGTACAAATAATTATGTACAGGGATACAAATTTGATGAAACAGCATACTCTGATGTAAAAATTGTGATGCATTCTACAACAAACAGTCAAGGGAACGGCTGGCCGGCTGTGGCAGAATTTCGTGTGTATGGGGCAGAAGAAGAAATTGATGATTCAGAAAGTATCGCATTTAAGAAACCGGTACATTCAAATTCTAATCAGAAAAATGCTTCTAAAGTAAATGATGGAAGTAAAAATACAATGTGGACTGGGGAATATTATCCGGGATACGTTGATATTGACTTAAAGGAAAATTATAACTTAAATACAGTAGAAATTTTCACACAGGAAAAAGGGTATTCTCAGTATTCGATTTATACAAGTATGAATGGAAGAGATTTTGATAAATTAGCGGAAAAAACTTCCACAGAAAGTTGTACGGATAAAGGAGAGATTTATCAGGCGAAAGGAAAAGAAGCCCGCATTATCCGTGTATATATGGAATACAATTCTACAAGTCCAGCGGCTGTAATCAAAGAAATCCGTGCTACAGGTGAAAAGAGCGGTACAAAAGTACAGACTCGTCCGGAAGTAAATGTAAAAGATTTCAAAGACAGTAGTTATGCAAATACAGAAAAAGTAACACCTGAACAAACTTATGAAGAAGTTTGCGGAATTATCGAAAGAAGATTAGGGGCGGAATATAAATCATGGTTTGATTTGAAATTACAGGAAAATCCAAATGAAACGGGATATGACTATTTTGAATTAAACGACAAAGATGGAAAAGTGCAGATTACGGGAAATGACGGTGTTTCTCTTGCCATGGGATTAAATCATTACTTGAAATATTTCTGTAACGTAAATATTTCTCAGGTGGGCGATCAGGCAGATATGCCGGCGAAAATTGTGCCAATCGGAGAAAAAGTACATAAAGAAACAAAAGTAGGAACAAGATATTCGTATAATTACTGTACACTCTCTTATTCTATGGCGTTCTGGGGAGAAAAAGAGTGGCGTAATGAACTTGACTGGCTTGCATTAAACGGTGTAAATGTTATTTTAGATGCAACTGCTCAGGAAGAAGTATGGCGTAGATTTCTTGAAGATTTAGGATACACACATGAGGAAATTAAAGACTATATTGCAGGTCCTGCATATTATGCATGGGCGTATATGGCGAATTTAAGTGGGTTCGGCGGACCAATCCACGATTCATGGTTTGAAGAGAGAACAGAACTTGCAAGAAAAAATCAGTTATCAATGAGAAGACTTGGAATGCAGCCGGTATTACAGGGATACAGTGGAATGGTACCGACAAATATTCGAGAAAAAGATTCTAGTGCGGAAGTGATTGAGCAAGGAACATGGTGTTCATTTAGAAGACCGGATATGTTAAAAACAGACAGTGCATCTTTTGATAAATATGCAAAACTTTTTTATCAGGCACAGAAAGAAGTATATGGAGAAAGTGCACATTACTATGCAACTGACCCGTTCCATGAAGGTGGAGATACAGGCGGATTAAATCCGACAGTTATCGCAGGTAAAGTATTGGATGCAATGTTAGAAGCGGACAAAGACGGAATTTGGATTATCCAGTCATGGCAGGGAAACCCAACAACAGCGTTACTTAAAGGGCTTGAGGGAAGAAAGGAACACGCATTAGTGTTAGACCTTTATGCTGAAAAAACACCACACTGGAATGAAACAAATCCAAATGAGTACGGTGGCGGAGAATTTAATGATACGCCGTGGGTATTCTGTATGTTAAATAACTTTGGAGGACGTCTTGGACTTCACGGTCATTTAGATAATCTGGCAAAGAATATCCCTGCAGCATTAAACAGTGCAAAACATATGGAAGGAATTGGAATTACGCCGGAAGCAAGTGTAAACAACCCATTATTATACGATTTCTTATTTGAAACTGTTTGGACAGACAATGCAAAGGAAAAACTTCCTGTAATTGATTTGGACAAATGGTTGAAAGACTATGCAAAAAGAAGATACGGAAAAGAAAGTCAGTCAGCATATGAAGCTTTATTGATTATGAAAGATACGGTTTATAAAGCAGAGTTAAATATGAAGGGACAGGGAGCGCCTGAATCGGTTGTAAATGCCCGTCCAGCATTAGATATTAATGCGGCTTCCACATGGGGAAATGCAGTTATCGATTATGATAAAGTTAAATTAGAAGAAGCGGCAGAACTTCTTTTGAAAGATTATGACAAATTAAAAGATAGTGACGGATATAAGTATGACTTGGCGACAATGCTTCAGCAAGTGTTGTCAAATAGTGCACAGGAATATCAGCGTAAAATGGCCAGTGCTTTCAGAGCGAGAAATAAAGAAGCGTTTAACAAATATGCGGAAAAATTCTTGAGTATTATTGATAATATGGAAAAAGTGACAAGCACAAGTAAATACTATTTGCTTGGTACTTGGGTAGAGCAGGCAAAAGACTTGGCAAAAAATGCTGATGATTTTACAAAAGATTTGTATGAATTTAATGCGAAAGCATTAGTCACAACATGGGGATCTGTAAACCAGGCAGAAGGCGGAGGATTAAAAGACTACTCTAACCGTCAATGGTCAGGTTTGTTAAATGATTTCTATAAAGTAAGATGGCAGAAATGGATTCAGGCAAGAAATGATGAATTAGACAGCAAACAGCCTGAAAATATTAACTGGTTTGAATGGGAATGGAAATGGGTACGAGCAAACACGAAATACACAAATACTCCAAATAAAGAAAACTTAGAAAACTTAGATAAAATCGGAAAAACAATTTTAAAAGAATTTTCCGTAAAAGATCCTAATGCAAATGATTCCAATGATATTAAAGTAGACGGAATTAAAGCAACAGCAGGAAGTGAACAGTCAAAGACACCGGGAGAAGAAGGTGCGGCTGTAAATGTGTTGGATAATAATCAGGCAACAATTTGGCATTCTTCATGGAATGGTGCAGAACGTAAAGATTTATGGTTACAGTTAGAACTTCCTGAGGCTCAGAAAGTGAATGGTGTGCGTTTGCAGACACGTAATTCATATGCAAATGGTTTTATTACAAAATATAGAATCGAAACAAGTATGAATGGAACAAACTTTACAGAAGCGGTTTCGGGAGAGTGGGATACAATTCCGGGTTGGAAAAAAGCCTCTTTTGAAGAAAGGGAAGCAAAATTCGTAAGAATATATGCAGTGGAATCTTATTCAAATGGTAGTAATAACTATGCTTCGGCAGCAGAAATGCGTTTGACTCAGGAAAAAGCAGACATACCTGCGTTAGATAAAGCGTTATTAGAAGGAAAACTGGCAGAAGCAAAAGAGTTGAAAACAGAAGGGTATACAACATCAAGTGTAAATGTATTAAACAAAGCAATTGAAAAAGCGGAGAAAGTTCTTGCAGAAGCGAAAGAACAGTCAGAATTAAACGCAATGGTAGAAGAACTGACAAACGCCATGAAATTAGAAGAAAAAGCAGATGCAGAAGACAGCAGGATAGAATTTGATAAGATTATTGCAGATGTAAAAGAAGAAAGTGTTTACACGGAAGATAGTTGGACAGCATATGCAAAAGCAAAAGAAGAAGTGGAAAAAGCACTTAAAGATACAAGTGATGTAAGCAAAAAAGAGATGGAAACATTACTTGCAGATTTAGTGAAAGCAGTGGAAAACTTAGATAAAAAAGACATTGTTGTTGAATTAGACAAGACGGCATTGGTAAATAAGCTGGCAGAAGCAAAAGAGTTGAAAACAGAAGGTTACACAACATCAAGTGTAAATGTATTAAACAAAGCAATTGAAAAAGCGGAAAAAGTTCTTGCAGAAGCGAAAGAACAGTCAGAATTAAATGCAATGGTAGAAGAACTGACAAATGCCATGCACTTAGAAGAGAAAGCAGATGCAGAAGACAGCAGAGCAGAATTTGATAAGATTATTGCAGATGTAAAAGAAGAAAGTGTTTACACTAAAGACAGTTGGGCAGCATATGCAAAAGCAAAAGAAAAAGTGGAAAAAGCACTTAAGGACACAAGTGATATAAGTAAAAAAGAAATGAAGGAATTACTTGTAGACTTAGTTGCAGCAGTTGATGGACTGGAAGAGGCGGAATCGGAAGAACCGCAGCATCCGCAGAAACCGGAAAAACCGCAGAAACCGGAACAGCCGCAGCATCCACAGAAACCGGAAAAACCGCAGAAACCACAGCAAAAACCGGATAACAAAGTTCCGGAAACAGGCGACACAGCAAATGGATTAGGGCTTATGTTATTAGCGATTATGGCAGGAGGATGTATTGTTTTTACAGAAACAAAAAGACACCGTGATTTAAACAAATAAAAGTTTATTGAAAGAGAAAATGGGGATAGTAATTCTATCCTCATTTTTGTCTATAGAAATCCAATGGAAATCTTGACAGAAGAAATAAAAAGTGATATATTGTATACAAAGAAAAGAAATGTATACATTTAAAATGAAAGGAAGAATGGAAAGATGAAATTAGGATTTATCGGTGCCGGAAATATGGCAAAAGCAATGATGGGCGGAATTTTAAAAAACGGAATTTTAACAGCGGAAGAAGTAATTGCATCTGATATGTATGTTCCGGGCTTGGAGAAAACAAAAGAAGAATTAGGAATTCATGTAACAACAGATAACAAAGAAGTGGCAACAAAGGCAGAAGTTGTTGTATTATCGGTAAAACCACAGTTTTATGCAGATGTGATTGACGAAATTAAAGACTGTATTACGGAAAGCCAGATTATCGTTACAATTGCACCGGGTAAAACTTTAGAATATCTTGCAGGAGCATTCGGACATCCTGTAAAAATCGTTCGTACAATGCCAAATACACCTGCGTTAGTTGGAGAGGGTATTACGGGAGTTTGTCACAATAATTTAGTGACAAAAGAAGAGTTGGATACTGTATGTAACATTTTAAGCGGGTTTGGTAAAGCGGAAGTACTAAGTGAAAAACTTATGGATGTTGTTGTATCTGTAAGCGGAAGTTCACCGGCATATGTATTTATGTTTATTGAAGCGATGGCAGATGCAGCGGTTGCTGATGGAATGCCAAGACAGCAGGCATATAAATTTGCGGCACAGGCAGTTATGGGAAGTGCGAAAATGGTTTTAGAAACGGGAAAACACCCAGGCGAATTAAAAGATATGGTTTGCTCACCGGGAGGAACGACAATTGAGGCAGTTCGCGTATTAGAGGAAAAAGGATTTAGAAGCAGTGTTATTGAGGCGATGAAAGCCTGCGTAAAAATTGCAAAAGGATTATAAAATAAGAAAACTTCTTTCATCACAGAGTGGTGGAAGAAGTTTTTTATATATACCTTTCTTTATGAAAATGGGATATAATATAGGAGAAAAGGTAAGGAGGTATGCTCATGAGTTATATTGCAGATGAAAAAAGATATGAAAAGATGAATTATTTTCGCAGTGGAAACAGCGGTTTGAAATTACCGGCGGTTTCTTTGGGATTATGGCACAATTTTGGAACAAATGATTCTTTTGAAAATATGGTAGATATGTGTGAAACGGCATTTGACTGCGGTATTACGCATTTTGATTTGGCAAATAATTATGGACCGAAGAATGGCAGTGCGGAAGAAAATTTTGGCAAGATTATTAACGGAGAACTGAAACCATATAGAAATGAACTGGTTATCAGTACAAAATCCGGATATGAAATGTGGGACGGACCTTACGGAAATTGGGGAAGCAGAAAATATATGTTGTCGAGTTTGGATGAAAGTTTGAAAAGAATGGGGTTAGACTATGTAGATATTTTTTATCATCACCGAATGGATCCGGCAACTCCACTTGAAGAAAGTATGATGGCACTTGATACGGCGGTAAAACAGGGGAAAGCATTGTATGCCGGAATTTCTAATTATGATGCAAAAACAACGAAAAGGGCAATGGAAATTTTAAAAGAATTAAAATGCCCATTTATTATTAATCAGGTACGCTATTCCATTTTCGACCGTTGGATTGAAGATGACGGATTGAAAAAATTTGCATCGGAAAACGGATGTGGGTTAATTGCTTTCAGTCCGCTGGCACAAGGACTTTTGACAGATAAGTATCTGCATGGTATTCCTGAGAACAGCAGAATAAGAAAAGACGGAAGATTTTTGAAAGAAAGTGCAATTACGAAAGAACGTCTTGAGCAGATTGAAGCATTAAATGAAATTGCAAAAGAGCGCGGACAGACATTGGCACAAATGGCATTATCATGGGTGATCCGTGACGGAGATGTGACAAGTGTATTGATTGGTGCGTCTTCATCTGAGCAAATTCGTGAAAATGTAAAGATAGTAGAAAATACAGCATTTATACAGGAAGAATTAGATGCTATTGACGCCATTTCTAAAAAGTAAGATGGAATTTGAAGAGGGAATCACCCCTCTTCTTTTTTGTGAACATATTTTTATTTCTGTGAACATACTTTAGTGATAAAAGGTAAGAGGGAATGAGATAAGAATGAAATTTACAAAAATGCAGGCACTAGGAAACGACTATATTTATATAAATGCGATGAATGAAAAAATAGAGAATCCTTCTGAATTAGTAAGAAAACTGAGTGACAGACATTTTGGTGTAGGAGGGGACGGAGTTATTTTTATCGATTTTTCAGAGAAAGCAGATGTGAAAATGCGTATGTATAATGCGGACGGAACGGAAGGAAAACTTTGTGGAAATGGAGTTAGATGTGTGGCAAAGTATGTATACGACCACGAAATTGTGAGAAATAAAAAAATTGAAATAGAAACTTATAATAGGGTAATAGAAACTAAAATATTTCCAAAGAAAGATATAGATATGATGGTTGCAGATATGGGGGAAGTGAGTGTAGGAGAAAAAAACGGAAAAATTATTATAGGCGAAACAGAATATAGTTCAGATTATGTTTTTATAGATAATCAACATTTGGTTGTTTATGTAGATGATGTGGATGAAGTGGACATAAAAGAATGGGAGGATTTCACAGAGTTTAATGTAGAGTTTGTATCCATAATAGATAGAGGGAAAATAAGAATGCGTGTGAGGGAGAGAGGAACAGGGGAGACGATGGCGTGTGGGACAGGTGCGTGTGCAGCTGCAGCTGCTTGTATGATGAGAACGTATGTGGATAACTGCGTGAAAGTAAATATGCCCGGTGGAAATTTATTTATTGAGTGGGATAAAGAGAGCAACCACATATTTATGACAGGAGAAGCGAAAACGGTATTTGAGGGGGAAATTGATGTATGTTTGCTATAAATGAAAATTATTTATCACTGCCTCATAATTATCTGTTTGCGGAGGTGAGAAGGAGAACGGAAGAGTATAAAAAGGAAAATCCACAAGCCGAATTGATACAACTTGGCATAGGGGATGTTACTCTTCCTCTTGTGCCGGCTGTTGTCAAAGCAATGAAAAAGGCAGTAGAAGAAATGGGGGAAAAGAAAACATTTAGGGGATATGGAAGCAGTAAGGGATATGGATTTTTACGGAATGCTATAGCGGAAAATGATTATAAAAAACGAGGATGTAATATAAGCGAAGATGAAATTTTTATATCAGACGGTGCTAAAAGTGATATAGGAAATTTGCAGGAAATATTCAGCAGGGAAAATAAAGTGGCGGTTTGCAATCCGGTATATCCTGTCTATACGGACATTAATATTATGGCAGGACGGGCGGGGCAATATGATTTAAAAATGGATAGGTGGAGAAATATTATTTACATGGAATGTACAAAAGAAACGGATTTTCTGCCGGAAATACCGAAACGTGTTCCAGATATGATTTATCTCTGTTTTCCTAATAATCCTACGGGAGCAGTGATGAAAAAGGAACGGTTGCAGGAATGGGTTGATTATGCAAATCAGGTTGGGGCGATTATTTTTTATGACAGTGCTTATGAAGGATATATTTCGGAAGAAGATGTACCTCATACAATCTATGAGTGTGAAGGAGCGAGAATGTGCGCCATTGAAGTGCGAAGTTTTTCAAAAAAGGCGGGATTTACGGGAATACGGCTAGGAGCAACGGTTATTCCGAAAGAGATTAAGATAAAAGGAGTAACTCTGCATTCTCTTTGGGCAAGACGTCAGGAAACAAAATATAATGGAACGTCCTATATTGTGCAGAGGGCAGGAGAGGCAACATACACAAAAGAAGGAAAAAAACAGATTGAGGAGCAGATAAAATATTATATGAATAATGCGGGACAAATACAGACAACGTTATCTGCATTAGGCTATACGGTTGTCGGCGGAAAAAATTCTCCATATGTTTGGCTGAAAACTCCTAATCATATGAAATCATGGGATTTTTTTACATATCTTTTGAAAACTGCAAATGTAGTCGGAACTTCCGGAATCGGATTTGGAACAGCAGGAGAGGGATATTTTAGGTTGACGGGATTTGGAAGTAAAGAGGATACGGAAAGGGCTTTGGAACGGATAAGTGCGTTACCTTTATAGGCAGCGCACCTGCAGTTCTGTAATATGTTCTTCCGTATTGTTTGACTGATGAATGTCAATCCAGAGTAATTCTCGAATGGGACCTGAAGGTTTGAGATGATGCTCATTTGCATATTGCAGTAATTTTGGAATATAAACTGCATTTTGTTTGTTCTTTCCTTTGTAGCAGACAGTAAGGTAATTCCCTTCTTCTATGTATTCTTTTCCGTTTCTATCTATTATAAATACATTTCTATAGTCACAAAATAATTTCTTTTCAATGCTTTCCATAGGTATGGAAGAACCAATTCTGTTGTTGCCGATAATATATAGCCTGTCTTCATCTTTATTTAGCAGTTGTTTAATCAGCATATCCATTTCTTCATCTGTTTTATATGGAGAATGGATGACATGGCAATATCTTCGTTTTAAGTGTACTTTTCGGATTTCTCCGATAGGCTGCAAAATTGCTTCTTGAACGGTGCGAAGACGTTCCTCTACATTTTCCTTTAAATTAGTAAGTGTATTTAACTTTTCTGTAATAACGGACAGTTCATCGGTAAGCAATTGTTCGGTTGAATGAACGGTTCGATTATTCAAATATGTTTTTATTTGTTCCATAGAAAATCCAAGACTGCGTAAATCTCGAATGACATTCAGTCGCCAAAGGTCATTTAAACTATAAAGGCGGTAGCCTTTTTCACTTCTTATGGGTGAGAGTATACCGAGTGATTCATAGTAACGTAGGGAGTCTGTACCTATATGATATAATTTAGAAATTTCTCCGATATGGTAATATTTTTTCATAATCAGTATTCTCCTTTGAAAAAAGTATTGACCTTAGTATTATACTAAGGTTTATGATAAATTGCAAAGGAGGATATAAAAATGAATAGAAAATGGACGGAAACAATCGTCCAACGGATTATGGATGGATTATCATGGAGAAAGATTGTTTATATTGTAATCGGAGCGGTTATTTGTTCTTTTGGGATTTATAACATACATCAGCAGACAGGAGTGACTGAAGGAGGAGTTATAGGAACGATGCTTCTCATAAATCATTGGCTTGGATTTAAGCCGTCTGTTATCACGCCTATATTAGACATTAGTTGTTATCTTTTTGCCTATAAATTTTTAGGAGCACGTTTTATAAAAATATCAGTTGTTTCTACAATGAGTGTTTCATTTTTCTTTAAAATCTGGGAACAGTTCCCACCGATTTTACCAAATTTATCTGCCTATCCATTTGTTTCGGCAGTACTCGGAGGAGTCTTTGTCGGAGTGGGAGTAGGACTTATTGTCAGACAGGGAGGTTCAAGCGGAGGAGATGATGCACTGGCACTTGCTATTTCAAAGGTAACACATTGGCGTTTGTCCAGAGCATATATGTTTACAGATTTCACCGTGTTGATATTATCATTAAGTTATATTCCTGTTGGAAGAATTGTTTTTTCAATTATCACAGTAACAGTTTCTTCTTATATTATTGATTTTGTGCAGCAATATGGCAGATGTCAAACGTTAGAGTTGGAAGAAGGATAAAAAAATAAAAAATATTTAAAAAATAGTTGATTTTTAAAAAAAACCTGTTATAATAATTTGTTGTGTGGTTCAGTTACTACACAACAAGTAATGCGGAATGGTGTAATGGTAGCACAACAGACTCTGACTCTGTTTGTAGGGGTTCGAATCCCTTTTCCGTAGTTTGAAAATTAAATATAGTATTGATGCGGAATGGTGTAATGGTAGCACAACAGACTCTGACTCTGTTTGTAGGGGTTCGAATCCCTTTTCCGTAGTTCTTTATTCTCGAAGTGTGGCTCAGTTTGGTAGAGCGCTACGTTCGGGACGTAGAGGTCGCGTGTTCGAATCACGTCACTTCGATTTTTTAGAAATAAGTTTTTGGATAAGATAATATATGATATGTTATTTTATCTGAAAACTTATTTTTTATTTGTATAGATCGTTATCTCATGGCAACACTTAGAATAGATAAGGTGGTGGTAAACATGAGAATTCCTAAACATATTGCAATTATACCGGATGGAAACAGACGGTGGGCGGTACAGCATAAAATGGAGAAAAAGGACGGTTATCAGAGTGGACTGATACCCGGTGTACAAGTGTTAAGAAAAGCAAAAGAATACGGTGTTTCGGAAATTACTTATTATGGATTTACAACGGATAATTGCCGAAGACCGAGGGAACAAAAAGAAGCTTTCAAAAAAGCGTGTGTGGATGCATTGCGATTTATTAAAGAAGAGGGGAATGTTTCTCTTTTGGTTTTAGGAAATAGAGAATCTGAAAATTTTCCGGAAGAACTTCGGGAATATACAACGAGAAAAGAAATTGGAAAACCGGAGATAAAAGTTAATTTCTTGGTGAATTACGGTTGGGATTGGGATTTATCCGGTATTGCACGAGGAGAAGGTGCGTATTCTAAAGAGATTTCGAGGATAGATTTGGTAATTCGTTGGGGGAACATGAGAAGGTTGTCCGGGATGCTTCCGATACAATCTGTGTATGCAGATTTTTATGTTGTAGAAAATTTGTGGCCGGATTATAAAGATGAGGAATTTGATTTGGCAATACAATGGTATGATAAGCAAGATGTGACGTTAGGAGGTTAAAAAATCCAAAACAATCCGCTGTGACGAGCAGATTGTTTTGGATTTTTTTATAGAATGAAGGTATGTGAAACATACTTTTATTTTATAGATAATTCCATAATGACATTCGGAGAAACTGACACTTCTTTATGTGTTTCCTGAAAACCTAAATGTTTAAAGCAATCTATGGCATTCTGATTTTGCTTATCACAGGTGAGAATAATTTTGTCCAGTTTTCGCAAATGACAGAGTTCAATATAATTTTCTAATAACAAAGAGAAAATTCCTTTTCTTCTAAAATCCTCGTGAATGTGAATGGTATTGAGTTGTAAATATTTATCAGATTCAAATATTTTTGAAAACCCCGCAAAAGTATAGTCATAAGATAATAGGAAATATTCAAAGTCATTAGTAATATCTTCGCATATACTTTCGGGAAGAAGAGGAGAGTCTAGGAGTTCTTCTGTTACGGCACAGAGAGAATAGACAAGTTCCTCGTTTGTTACGGGAATAATTCGTAAGTTCTTCATACATTTGTTCTCCTTAATAGTTTATAGAAAATTTCCTTGTTGTGTTTGTCAAGACAATGGTATTATTATAATAGGATAGAAAAAAAGAAACAAGAGGTTTCGGCAAAATGGAGGCTTTGTAATGAGTGCGTTTGTAGAATTGAAAGATGTAAAAAAGATATATAAAATGGGAGAAGTGGAAATTCATGCGGTGGCAGGAATTAATTTTGAAATTCAGAAAGGTGAATTTGCGGTTGTTGTCGGAGCAAGTGGGGCAGGTAAAACGACAGTTTTAAATATTCTCGGCGGAATGGACACGGCGACAAGTGGGGAAGTTCTCGTTGATGGGAATGATATAACGAAATACAACGGGAAAAAATTGACGGCGTACAGAAGAGATGATATAGGATTTGTCTTTCAGTTTTATAACCTTGTTCCTAACTTGACTGCGTTGGAAAACGTAGAATTGGCATTGCAGATTTGTAAAAACCCTCTTGATGCTGAGAGTGTGCTGAAAGAAGTAGGATTGGGCGAAAGACTAAATAATTTTCCGGCACAGTTGTCGGGAGGGGAACAACAGAGAGTTTCTATTGCGAGAGCGTTGGCGAAAAATCCTAAGTTATTATTGTGTGATGAGCCAACCGGAGCGTTGGATTATAATACGGGTAAAGCGATACTGACTTTGTTGCAGGATATGTGTAGAAAAAAAGGAATGACAGTTATTTTAATTACTCATAACTCAGCGATAGCGCCGATGGCAGATAGAGTGATTCATATAAAGAATGGAAAAGTTTCAAAGATAGAAGAAAACAAAAATCCGGTTTCGATAGAAGAGATTGAGTGGTAGATAAAGATGAAGAAAAAAGCATTGAGAAAAGATTTTTATATGGAGATAAGACGGAGTTTAGGTCGGTTTTTATCGATTTTTTTCATTGTGGCTCTCGGAGTTTCCTTTTTTTCGGGAATACGTGCGGCAGAGCCGGATATGAGATTTTCTGCGGATGAATATTTTGATGAACATCATTTGGCGGATATGAAAGTGATAAGTACATTTGGATTGACTGAGAAAGACATAGACGCCATTCGACAGGTGGAGGGTGTGAAAAAGGTAGAATACGGCTATAGTACGGATGCCATATGTCAGTTGAAGGACAGTGAAAAAGTTGTACATATTATGTCAGAACTTCCTACAATGAATCAAGTAGATGTGATGGAAGGAAGAATGCCAAAGAAAGATAATGAATGTTTTATGGACATTGATTTTATGAAAATGGCGGGATATAAAGTGGGAGATACCGTAAAACTAGAGTCGGGGACAAATGAAGGCTTGGATAAGACGCTTAAACATTCTTCTTACAAGATTGTTGGTGCAGGAAGCAGTACATGTTACATTTCCTTCGAGAGAGGAAGCAGCATGATTGGTACAGGTGAAGTAAGCGGATTTATGATAGTATCTCCGGAAACGTTTTCGACAGATGTGTATACAGAATGTCTGGTAGAAGTTGAAGGGGCAAAAGAGGCGGTTGCGTTTACGAAGGAATACGAAACTAAAGTTGAAAAAGTGACTGAGAAGGTAGAGAAAATTGAAAGTATTCAGTGCCGGCAAAGACGAAAAGAGATTGTGTCGGAGGCGCAGGAAAAAGTTTCCCAGTCAGAAAAGGATTTGCATAAGGCAAAAAAGACAACGGAAGAAGAGTTGAAGTCTGCACAGCAAAAGATTACCGATGGTGAAAAACAATTGGAGGACGGTAAAAAACAACTGACAGGCGGAAAAAATGCTATTGCAAAGGCGAAGAAAACGATTTCTCAAAAAGAAACGGAACTTTTGACGGCGAAGAAGCAGTATGAAACAGGCGTAAGTCAGTTGCAACAGGGAAAGAAAACTTTGGTACAGAAAGAGTCAGAGTTTCAAAAGCAGTATGCAGAAGCTCAGCAGGGAATAAAAACATTGCAGAGTGCTATACAGACGCTGGAGAAAACTTTGACAGAACAGAAAAATCAGTATATTGCTATTCAAAAACAAATAGAAAGTATGAATCCCGATATTCCTGAGGAGCAGGCACAGATAGAGGTGTTAAAGAAGCAACAGGCGATGCTGGAAAATGCCATACAGAAAATGGAAGGGCAGTTATCAGTGCTGAAAGGTCAGTTGAAAGAAATTGAAACGAAACTTTCGACAGGACAAAATGCAATCTGTCAGGCAAAAAAAGAGGTTGCACGCAACGAAGAAATGTTGAAAAAAGTAGGGGTGCAGATTACTTCAGGAGAAAGACAACTGCAGCAGGGGAAAGCAGAATTAGTTGTAAAAGAAAAGGAATTGGAGAAGGCTCAATCTACAATTGAAACAAGTGAGAAAGAACTGGCAAAAGGAAAAGAGGAGTACCTCAAAGCAAAAAAAGAAGCGGAAGCAAAAATTTCTGATGGGGAGAAGAAGATTGCAGATGCAAAAAAAGAGATTGAAACGATTGGAACGCCAAAATGGTATGTGAACAATAGAGATATATTTCCGGAGTACAGCGGTTATGGAGATAACGCAGAGAGAATTAAGGCAATTGGAAAAGTTTTCCCTCTAATCTTTTTCCTTGTGGCGACATTAATCAGTCTGACAACGATGACTCGTATGGTCGAAGAACAGAGAACACAGATAGGAACGATGAAAGCATTAGGATACAGCCGTTTTGCAATTGCAGGAAAGTATATTAATTATGCGTTGATTGCTACTGTAGGCGGAAGTATTGCAGGAGTTTTGATTGGAGAGAAATTGTATCCTTATGTAATTGTGTTTGCTTATCAGATTATGTATGTACATATGCCGAATATCGTTATTCCGTATAATGTAAAATATGCTGTTATGGCAACAATAGCGGCGGTTGCCTGTACAATGTTTGCAACAATACTCGCCTGCTATAAAGAAATGGCAGAACAGCCGGCAGTACTTATGCGTCCGCCATCGCCAAAACAGGGAAAAAGAGTATTTTTGGAGAAAGTTTCGTTTATCTGGAAAAGACTTAGTTTTATTTGGAAATCGACAATCCGAAATTTAATTCGCTACAAGAAACGATTCTTCATGACAATATTTGGAATTGGAGGCTGTATGGCGCTTATCTTGGTCGGATACGGATTAAAAGACTCTATCTTCAGTATAAGTGTTATTCAATATGAAGAAATACAACAGTATAACTTACAGGCGCTGTTAAATGAAGATGCCTCTGAAGAGGAAAAACAGGCATTGGAAACTTATAAAAAGAACCAGAATGAAATTAAAGATTCACTGAAGATTTATATGAAAAATGTCAAAGTCGGCAAAGGGGGCACGGAGAAAGACGTATATTTATATGTTCCTTCAAATGTAAAGAAGTTTGATGATTTTGTTGCTTTGAAAGACAGAAAAACGGATGAACAATATAAACTTACGGAAGACGGTGCGGTTTTAACTGAAAAAATGGCAAAAACATTGGAAGTTGAGGCTGGAGATAAAATTTTTATTAAAGATGAGAACGGACAGAAAAAAGAAATCATCGTTACGGCAATCTGTGAAAACTATATGGGACATTATATTTATCTGACGAAAGGAACGTATGAAAAACTATACGGCGAAACGCCTTCCTTTAATAGCGAACTCTACAAATTGAAAAACACGGATGAAAAGACAACTTTACAGATTGGTGAAGATATGTTGGAAACAAAAGCAGTAATGAATATGCAGTATACAGACAGTCTTCGCACCCGTATTGATGATATGCTGAAAACATTAAACAGTGTTATTGTCGTTCTCATTGTGGCGGCGGGAATGCTTGCGTTTGTTGTTTTATACAATCTGAATAATATTAATATTACAGAGCGAAAGAGAGAATTAGCGACAATTAAAGTTTTAGGATTTTATGACGGAGAAGTGGCAGCATATGTTTACAGGGAAAATATTTTGCTGACATTAATAGGTTCAATTGCGGGATGCGGCTTAGGATATCTGCTTCATCGGTTCGTTATTGTCACAGTGGAAATCGATGATGTAATGTTTGGAAGAAATATCAATTTTATAAGTTATGTAATTGCGCTGTTATTTACATTCGGATTTTCAATTTTTGTCAATTGGGTAATGTATTATAAGTTGAAAAAGATTGATATGGTTGAATCGCTGAAGAGTGTGGAATAGCATATTTTAGAAAAACTTTATACTCTTTATAATTTTATTAGCACTCATTTTGAATGAGTGCTAATTTTCTATTGACATTTAAAAATAAGGGTATTAATATATCTGTTAGGCAATAAAAGAAAAAGGAGTTGTTATAAATGGGAGCAAAACACGGAAATCTTTCTATTAACAGTGAAAATATTTTTCCGATTATTAAAAAATGGATGTATTCAGACCACGATATTTTTGTTCGTGAATTAATTTCAAATGGTTGTGATGCAATCACAAAACTGAAAAAATTGGATATGATGGGAGAATATGCTATTCCGGAAGATTATAAAGCAAAAATAGAAGTTGTTGTAAATCCGGAAGAAAAAACATTGAAATTTATCGATACCGGTATTGGTATGACAGCAGATGAAGTGGAAGAGTATATTACACAAATTGCTTTTTCAGGTGCAACAGAATTTCTTGAAAAATATAAAGACAAAACAACAGAAGATGATATGATAGGACACTTCGGTTTGGGATTTTATTCTGCATTTATGGTTGCGAACGAAGTGCATATTGATACTCTTTCTTACAAAGAAGGTGCAACACCTGTACATTGGACTTGTGACGGCGGAACAGAATATGATATGGAAGAGGGAACAAAAAATACGGTAGGAACAGAGATTACTCTTTTCTTAAATGAGGATAGTGTAGCATTTTCCAACGAATACCGTGTAAGAGAAGTAATTGAAAAATATTGCTCCTTTATGCCGGTTGAAATTTTCTTATCAAGAGAGAATGCAGAGCAGGAATATGAAACAATTTTAGAATCCGAACTTCGAGAAGACGACGTAGTTGTTGAACATATTCATGAAGATGCCAAAATGGAAGAAAAAGAAAATGAAAATGGCGAAAAAGAAATGGTAGAAGTTTCTCCTGCTGTTGACAAAGTGAAAATCAATAAGCGTCCGGTATCTTTGAGCGATACAACACCGCTTTGGAGTAAACACCCAAATGAATGTACAAAAGAAGAATATATTGATTTCTATAGAAAAGTATTCATGGATTATAAAGAACCATTATTCTGGATTCACTTAAACATGGACTATCCGTTTAATTTAAAAGGAATTTTATATTTCCCTAAAATTAATACAGAATATGAATCTATAGAAGGTACAATTAAACTTTACAATAATCAGGTGTTTATTGCAGATAATATTAAAGAAGTCATTCCTGAATTTCTTATGTTATTAAAGGGTGTAATTGATTGTCCTGATTTACCGTTAAATGTATCAAGAAGTGCATTGCAGAATGACGGATTTGTAAATAAAATTGCAGACTATATTTCCAAAAAAGTGGCTGATAAGTTATCAGGAATGTGTAAAACAGACAGAGAATCTTATGAGAAATATTGGGATGACATTAGTCCGTTTATCAAATTCGGATGTTTAAAAGACGAAAAATTCTGTGATAAAATGAGCGATTATATTCTGTTTAAGAATTTAGACTACAAATATATGACTTTGAAAGATCTTGTTCCAGAGGAAGAAAAAACAGAAGAAAATAGTGAAGAAAAAGAAAAAACAACTATTTATTATGTAACTGACGAGCAGCAGCAGAGCCAGTATATCAATATGTTTAAAAAAGAAGGAATGGATGCAGTATTTCTTACGCACAATATTGATTCTGCATTTATCTCACAGTTGGAACAGAGAAATCAGAACGTGAAATTCCAGCGTATTGATGCGGATTTAACAGAAGGACTTAAAGAAGATGTTTCAGAAGAAGATGCAAAAGTATTGGAAGAAAAGAAAGAAACATTGACAGAAGTGTTTAGAAAAGCATTATCCAATGATAAATTGGAAGTAAAAGTGGAGAAACTGAAACATGAAAATGTAGCGGCAATGGTTACATTATCAGAAGAATCCAGACGTATGCAGGAAATGATGAGAATGTACAATATGTACGGAATGGATCCATCTATGTTCGGAACAGACGTAACACTTGTGTTAAATGCAAACCACCCATTAGTACAGTATGTGTTGGAAAATAAAGACGGCGAACATACTCCAATGTTCTGTCAGCAGTTGTATGATTTGGCAATGCTTAGTAATAAGCCGTTAAATCCTGAAGAGATGACAGCATTTATTAACAGAAGTAATGAAATTATGATGCTGTTAGCAAAATAATAGAATAAGTTGAATATTTAAAGGCGTTGAAATAAATTCGTGTGAATTGTTTCAACGCCTTTTGTGTTGCCTTTAACAATATAATGGTTAAAATTGCTGAAAATATAAAAATTAACTGGTAAAAATTGACATTAATCGACAAAAACAATATAATTAATAAATAATAAAAATGTGAGGAGGAAATAGTATGGCAAAATTTTGTACGAAATGTGGCAGAAAGTTAGAAGAAGGAGAAGTTTGTACTTGTCAGCAGGAGAATAACAATTATTCAGAACCTCAGAAAACGGTATCAGGTGGGGCTGAACCGCAGACAACAGAATCCCAGACGGAAAGTTGGGACGGAGGACAGAAGACGGTAAATCAGACGAGTGAGAAGACAAAGGAAGCGGAGTGGATTAGTCAGAAAAGTACGATTGTGGTGAATGAAACGAAGAATGTATTTGCTAAGATCATTCCCCTTTTAAAACACCCGGTTACAGAAACAAAGAAAATTGCAGATGGTAAATCAAGTGTGCCGGGAATTGAATTTATAGCAATTAAGGTAGCGATTGTTCTTATTTTTACGATTGTTATGTTGGTGAAAATAGATTCAACATTGGGTGGATTTGTGGAAATTCCAAAAGCAACTATCATCATTATGGCTATTCTTTTAACTTTAGGAGTGGATTGTCTTGAAGTGCTGATGTTGAAAGTTTTTTCAGGAGTATTAAATGGCGTGACGGAGCAGAGTGCAATGTTTTCTGTAGTAGGAACAAGAGCATTATTTGAAACTATTGTTTGGATTGTAGTGGGAGTTGTAAGTTTGTTATCGGCAAGTTTTGGGCTTATTCTTTTTGGATTTGCATCAATTATATTCCCGATAGTTGAATTTGGAAGTTACCGAGTACTTGTGCAGGCAAGCGAAGATCGTAAAGTTTACGCATATTTTGTTGCTAAAGTAATTATGGCAGTTATTACTTACCTCGTAGTTTATCTGTTTGCAAAAGAAGTTTTAACAAGTATTTTAGGAACAGCAATGGACGGTTTATTGAATTTTTAAAGTGCTTTAGAAAGAGGAGTTGTCGTTATGGGAGGAAAGAAAAAAATAATTGCTATTTTATTTGGTGTAATTGATGCATTACTCATTGTTGCACTTGTGGCTACATTTTTCATTACGGGAAGTGAAGGAAAAACGGTTAAAGCAAAGTGGAATACAGATTTTAAACCGAATGCTTCAAGATATGAGGAAATAGATGAAACAAAAGAGTATAAATCAAATAAGAAGATTGCATTTGACGGAAAGAAAATTACTGTTGCAGATAGTCCGGCAGATAAAAATGTTACTGAACCGCAGTCGGAACTGGTATTTCCTGACAGTGATAAAACGTTGCTTACAGATGAGATGATTAATGAGAAAGTACAAGATAAACAGACGCTCAGACTTGCAATTAATGAAATTTATGCTCGACACGGTTATCAGTTTACATCGGAAGAATATACAAATCATTTTAATCAGTTTGATTGGTACAAGAATATGACAAAAGAGTCAGATATGAATAAAGTCAGTGCAGGTTTTTCGGAAACGGAGAAGAAAAATGTAGAAAAATTGCAGGCGTATTCAGATGCAAAAGGATGGTCTTAGGGGGGTGAAGAGATGTTTTGTCCAAATTGTGGAGCGAAATGTAATGATACAGATTTATTTTGTGGGGAGTGTGGTACTTCCTTAGCAGAATATAGAGAAGAGGTTGACAGTGCAGCGGTCATAAAAGAGGCGGAAGAGCAGTTTGATAAAACGGTAGAAATGTCGGTGCAAAAACCAAAAGTTTCTAAAAAGAGTTTGTTTTTAGTTGCAGAAGTGGCAGTTATGATAGCGCTGGTAGTCGGTATTTACTTCTCATTGGATAAGAAATATTCAGCAGAAACAACAGCACTGGAGTATTGGAAAGCGAAAGCCAACTGTGAGTGGAGTAAGGTATATGATTATTATTCTTTTGAAAAAGAGGATATGTTAAGTAAGCAAATGTATGTGAATGCTCATTCACAGGATGATACTTTGATCAAATATCAATCAGTAGAAGCAAAACTAAGTGGAAATCCAAAAGATTCGGATACGGTTACATATGGAATAGCATATCGGGAAACAGGAAGCGGAAATGAAGAATATGAAACAGTTTCTCTTATAAAAAGGGATAAAAAGTTTTTATTCTGGAATGAATGGAGTGTAGTTCCTGAAGATGAAGTAGTAGATGAATGGAGCGTAACTGTTCCTGAAAATGCGACAGTAAAATTAAACGGTAAAGAAATTGAAGAGAGTAAACGTTCTGAAAAGGAAGGAATGAAAGAAGTGACAGTTTCCAGTTTGTTTCAAGGACAATATCAACTGGAAGTGTCAGAAAAAGGAATGGAATCGTACAGGGATATTGTAATGATAGATTCCGGTACATTCGGCGAGAGCATTAAACTTGTTCCAACGGAAGAAGAGAAAGAAAAATTAGCGGAACAACTTGGAACGGATTTGGAGAAGATTTTGACTTCGGCAGTTGCCAAGGAAGATTTTAGTAAAATGAGAGAATTGTTTTCGGAAGAGGCAATGAAACGTTCTTTTATTAAATCTTCGTATGAAGACCTTTATCAACTTATGGACACAGAGGGAGTAGTAGTTCAGGCTTTTGATATATCTGATATAAGACTGACATCGAACAACTATTACGGAAACAAAGTAACGTTTGATGTTTCAATGAAAATTAAAGCGACCTTTAAAAGATTTTGGTCGGAACAGTCTGAAACTGAAGAAAAAGAATGTGATGAAACAGTGACTTATGTCAAAGAAGAAGGTGGATGGAAATTACAAAATCTTCCAATTTCATATTATGATATTCTTTATTAAAAAAGGACACATAGTGTCCTTTTTTTATGAGAAGAATTAATTGAAATAGGCATCAATACCATCGGCAATTCCTGAAACCATAAAATTTTGCGTATCTGGGTTTTGCATGGCTTTATCCTCTGACGGATTTGTCATAAATCCCAGTTCGATAATGGTAACGGGAATTTTGCACCAGTTAATTCCACTCATTGTATCACTTGTAAGTACGCCTCTATTTTTAAAACCGGTTGCATTGCAGTAAGAAGTAATGACGGATTCGGAAAGTCTGCGAGAAGAGTCAGCAATCTCCTTTACATATCGATTATTTTTGGAAGGAGCCATGGTGAGAGCCCCTGATACAGATTGATTGCTATCTCCGTTTGCGTGTATGCGAATAAAAATATCGGCTTCGGAGCGGTTGGCAATTTCGGCTCTTTCAGCATTACTGATATTGACGTTATTTTGTTCTCGAATCATGATAACCTGATAGCCACGTTTTGATAACTCCTGCTTTAATAGAAGAGAAATATCTAAAGTGAGTTGATATTCAGGTACTTTTGTCGATACTCCGGACGTACCGCTGGCAACTTTTGGTTTCATTTCAGATGCACCGGGTCCAATTGGCTCACGCTCTGCATTTCCTTTCAGCTGGTGTCCGGCATCAATTACAATAGTATGTTGCTTTGGTTTTACAAGATTGATTTCGGGTAATGTGATTTTAGGAGTAATAGGCTTTTGCTGTATGGAACTGATGCTAGATGCAGTTAAAGAAGATGCGCAGCCTGCTAAAAACAGACTACAGGCAATTAATATAAGAAATTTTTTCGCTTTTTTCATTCGTATATCCTCCGATTATTTTTATATTACCTCAAACATAATTTCTTTTTGTACAAAAAATTTCTGCACCATTTTATCCCAAGCCTCCTCTAAAGACTTGTCCATTGTAAAAAGGTTCATAGAAGTTCCCGTGACACATTTAAGAGAAGTGCCATCATAAGAAATATTCAAATATAGTCCTTGCACATCATTCGTGGTAAAAGACAATCCTTGCTGTTTTAAAAGTTTTTCGATGTTAGGTTCAGATAATCCGAACACAAATTTAAAACGAAGAGGAGTACGCTTTCCACGAATAAGGGAAAAACAATATTCCCTTAAATCTTTCCATAAAGAATAGGCGCGGTCGGGAGTCATGTCTTTATCAAAAAAATCTTTTTGCAGCCGTCCATTCATTGAAAATGTATTAAAAGTAACGATTTCTCCTTCGATAAAAAGGAAAGAATCAAATGTTTCAGAGAGAAGAAGTTTTGACATAAACTCCCTCACTTCAGGAATGGATAATAAAATCATAGTTACCTCCGTTTAAGAAAATAGATACCAAGTCCTAGTGTGATAAATTCAGCTAAAGGTACAGCGGCCCATATTCCTGTTATGCCGAGGAAGAGAGGTAGAATATAGACAAATACTATACTCAGCACACAACTTTTCATAAGGCAGAGAAAAAGGGAAATCTGTGGTTTTACCGTGGACTGAAAATATCCTACAATAAACATATTAATCCCAATAACAAAAAATCCCGTAAAGTAAATACGGATTGCCGTAGGGGAAAGTGCCAGTATTTCCGCATTAGGATTTAAGAAAATATTTGTAAACATATTTGGAACGATTAATCCGAGTATTGCAGGGACAGAACAGATAAGAAAAGCGGTTCTCAGTCCCAGTTTTTTTACAACGTGAATACGTTCATGTTGTCCCGCACCATGATTAATAGAAATAATAGGCTGCGAGGCCTGATTAATTCCGTTACATAAACAGGTGACAACGATAGCAGTATTTGCGATGACGCCATACATAGTTACTCCTACATCGCCAATATATTTTAAAATCTGTATATTGAAGAAAAACATAACAAGTCCGGAGGACATTTCCAAAATAAAACTGGTAAATCCATTTTGAAAAATCTGTTTTACAAAGGAAAATGAAAGTCCTTTTAATGTAAAATGTAATCCGTTTTTCTTTGAAAAGAAATGGAACAGTAAAATACAGGTTGTAATGGTTGTTCCGATAACACTTGCAATGGAAGCACCTGCCATTTTCATATCAAGAGTATAGACAAAGAGAATATCCAAAAATACATTTGAAATACCGCCGGTTACAACGGCAAGCATGGAAAGTTTAGGTGCACCGTCATTTCGGACAAAAGTCTGCAAAAATGTAGAGAAGGAGAAAAATCCAAGTCCCCAGATAACATAAGGCGCATAATCCATGATATATGGCAAAGTAACTTTTGTCGCGCCGAGGAAACGTGCGATATCTTCCATAAAAATAAGAAAAAGTATCATATAAAGAATGCTTGTAACGGCATTTAACAGTACAGCAGTGGTAAAGTATTTATCACCGGTTTTGTTATCGCCTTTTCCACGGGCAATAGACATTAATACAGAACCGCCCACGCCGAATAATAATCCTGTTCCGAAGAAAATGTTAAATAGAGGCAATACAATATTTAAGGCAGCCATTGCGTCGGCGCCTATTCCTTTTCCAATAATGATTGTATCTGCCAACACATAAATAGACGTTACCATTGTTCCGCATATTGAAGGAAAAAGGTAACGAAAAAAGATTTTGGAAACAGGTTCTTCTGTAAAAGATTTGATATTCATAATCTGCTCCTTTTTGAGATTTACTATGGGTTATATTATAGCAGAAACATTGACTTTTTGAAAGTAAAACAGTATCATAAACCTATGCGTTTAAATAGCGGGGAGAATGAAAATGAAAGAAGAATTAATTCGTTTAAATAAATTTTTAAGTGAAGCCGGTGTCTGTTCAAGAAGAGAAGCGGACAGACTGATAGAGGCAGGTAAAGTCTTTGTAGATGGAAGACGTGCGGAAACAGGAATGAAAATTTCTAAAGAGCAGGAAGTGAAAGTTGGAAAGAAAGTTATCAGCAAGGGAAATCAAATGGTACTTTTAGCGGTAAATAAACCGGTGGGAATTGTCTGCACGGAGGAAAAGAAAGAGAAGAACAATATCATTCGTTTCCTGAACTATCCGACAAGGGTAACATATATCGGACGTTTGGATAAAGATTCAGAAGGACTTTTGCTTATGACGAACAACGGAGATATAATCAATAAAATGATGCGGTCAGGAAACCGACATGAAAAAGAATACAAAGTGACGGTAAATAAACCGGTTACACGGGAATTTATTGAGAAAATGGGGCAGGGAGTTCCAATTTTAGATACGGTGACAAGACCGTGTGAAGTAAAAGCCATCGGAAAATATAAATTTAACATTACACTGACGCAAGGATTAAACAGACAGATTCGCAGAATGTGTGAATATTTTGGTTACAAGGTGACAAAACTGGAGAGAGTGCGTGTAATGAATATCGAATTGGGAAATCTAAAATCAGGAGAGTATAGAAAAGTGACGGATGATGAGACAAGGGAACTTTATGAGTTGATTAAAGATTCATCAAATGAAACCGTTATAGAACAGAAATAGGAGTAAAGAATGACAGACAAGAAAAAACGTATGCAGGAACTGATTACACTTTTGAATGAGGCGGGAAAAGCCTATTATCAGAGTGCGACAGAAATTATGAGCAATTTTCAATATGATAAATTATATGACGAGTTAGTTGAGTTGGAGCGAGAACTAAATGTTACCTTATCCAATAGTCCGACGGTTAATGTAGGATATGAAGTTTTAAGTGAATTGCCGAAAGAACGGCACGAGAAGCCGATGCTGTCGTTAGACAAAACGAAAGAAATCAGTGGTTTGAAAGATTTTTTAGGAAATCAGAAAGCGATTATTTCATGGAAATTAGATGGGTTGACAATTGTTTTAACATACCGTGACGGCGAACTTCAGAAAGCGGTAACACGAGGCAACGGGGAAGTGGGAGAAGTTATAACAAATAATGCAAAAGTATTTAAAAATATTCCGCTTCATATTTCTTATAAAGGTGAGTTGGTGCTTCGTGGAGAAGCTGTTATCGGCTATAAAGATTTTGAGAGAATTAATGAAGAAATTGAAGATATTGATGCAAGGTATAAAAATCCGCGAAATTTATGTAGCGGCTCGGTGCGACAATTAAATAACGAAATTACTGCAAAGAGAAATGTAAAGTTTTTTGCATTTTCTCTCGTGAAAGCAGATGGTGTTGACTTCAAAAATTCAAGAAATGAACAGATGCGCTGGCTTTCGGAACAGGGATTTGATGTGGTGGAACATGAGGAGGTGACAAGTGCTGATATTGAAGAGAAAGTAGAGGCATTTGCACATAAGATAGAAGATAATGACTTCCCGTCAGATGGGCTTGTTTTAGTGTATGATGATATTGCGTATGGTCAGTCGCTTGGAATGACGGCGAAATTTCCGAGAGATTCATTTGCATTTAAGTGGGCGGATGAAATTCGAGAAACAACTCTTCGTGAGATTGAGTGGAGTCCGTCAAGAACAGGATTGATTAATCCGGTGGCTATATTTGATTCGGTGGAATTGGAGGGAACGACTGTAAGTCGTGCAAGTGTCCACAATATCAGTATTATGGAAGAATTGGAACTTGGCATCGGCGATACGATACAGGTATATAAAGCGAATATGATTATTCCGCAGATTGCTGAAAATCTGACAAGAAGCGGAGTGAAAGATATTCCTGAAATATGTCCGGTGTGTAGGGAGAAAACAGAAATCAAAAAAGTAAATAATGCAAAAGCACTTTATTGTACAAATCCTGAATGTCAAGCGAAACGAATAAAATCTTTTGCACTTTTTGCCAGCAGAGATGCGTTAAATATTGACGGAATGTCGGAGGCGACTTTAGAAAAATTTATTTTGGAAGGCTTTATCAAAGAGTATGCGGATGTTTTCCATTTAGACCGTTACGAAGAAGAAATAAAATCGATGGAAGGATTTGGGGAAAAGTCTTATAATAAATTGCAAGCGAGTGTAGAAAAAGCGAGAATGACAACTTTGCCGAAAATGATTTACAGTCTTGGCATTGCTAATATTGGTTTGGCAAATGCAAAGATGATATGTAAAGAATTTAATAATAATATAGAAGAGATTATGAATGCCACACCGGAGAGATTAAATCAAATTGACGGCGTGGGCGAAGTGATTGCAGGAACATTTGTAGAATACTTCTCTGTAAAAAAACACAGAAGAGAATTTGAAAATCTTCTTCGAGAGGTTACTATTCCTGAGGAAAATGCAGAGGAAAGCGGACAGATTCTCGAAGGAATCCAGTTTGTCATTACCGGAAGCGTGAATCATTTTGCAAATCGTAATGCGGTGAAGGAAATGATTGAGAGTAAAGGTGGAAAAGTGACAGGGAGTGTTACTTCTAAGACGAATTATTTAATCAATAATGATACAACATCAACTTCTTCAAAAAATAAAAAGGCGAGGGAATTGGGAATACCGATTATTTCGGAAGAAGAATTTTTGGAAATGTTAAGAGAGGGATAATATGTTAGAGAACGAAAACAATATAAAAGATACTGAATTACAGGAAACAAATGATAAACAAGAAGATGAATATGAAAAATTCTGTTTTATGTGCAGACGCCCTGAAAGTATAGCAGGGAAAATGATTGAATTACCAAATCACATTCATGTATGTTCGGACTGTATGCAGAAGAGTTTTGATGCGATGAACAATGGGCAGATTGATTATAGTAAATTAATGAATATACCCGGAATACAGGTGATGAATGTGGAAGATTTGGAAAGCATGATTCCAAAGCAGCAGAAAGTAAAGAAGAAAAAGCCAAAAGAAGAATCAAAACCGGCATTAGATATAAAAAATATTCCGGCACCTCATAAAATTAAAGCAAGTTTGGATGAATATATTGTAGGACAGGAACACGCGAAAAAGGCCATGGCAGTTGCTGTCTACAATCATTACAAGAGAGTTGCCACAAATACAATGGATGATATTGAAATTGAAAAATCAAATATGCTGATGATTGGACCTACAGGATGTGGAAAAACATATCTTGTAAAAACATTGGCACGGCTTTTAGATGTGCCTTTAGCGATTACGGATGCTACTTCTCTGACAGAAGCGGGATATATCGGTGACGATATTGAAAGTGTTGTTTCTAAATTGTTGGCGGCAGCAGACAATGATGTGGAAAAAGCAGAGCAGGGTATTATTTTCATTGATGAAATTGACAAGATTGCCAAGAAGAAAAATACAAATCAAAGAGATGTAAGCGGTGAATCCGTACAGCAGGGAATGTTAAAATTGTTAGAAGGAAGCGATGTGGAGGTTCCTGTGGGAGCAAATAGCAAAAATGCAATGGTTCCACTGACAACCGTCAATACTAAAAATATTCTGTTTATTTGTGGTGGGGCATTTCCTGATTTGGAGGAAATTATTAAAGAACGTTTGAACAAGCAGGCATCTGTTGGATTTATGGCAGATTTAAAAGATAAATACAATAATGATAAGAATCTTTTGGAAAAAGTGGAAGTAGAAGACCTTAGAAATTTTGGTATGATTCCTGAATTTATTGGTCGTCTTCCTGTTATTTTCACTTTACAGGGATTAGACAAAGACAAATTGGTAAGAATTTTAAAAGAGCCGAAAAACGCGATTTTAAAACAGTATCAGAAATTGCTTGCATTAGATGAAGTGAAACTGGAATTTGATGAGGAAGCATTGGGAGCAATTGCTGAAAGAGCGATGAAAAAAGATACAGGTGCGAGAGCGTTGCGTGCAATTATCGAAGAGTTTATGCTTGATATTATGTATGAAATTCCAAAAGATGATAATATCGGTCAGGTAACAATTACCAAGGCGTACATAGAGGGGACGGGAGGACCGATCATTACTCTTCGAGGACAGGCTGCTATTGAGCAAAAGTCATAAAGAAAATGAAAAGTTATAAAAACAAATAAAAAAAGATAAAAATATTGTAAAAAATGACGGTTGCAAAACATCTCCAAGGGGTGTAATCTGAATAAGGTTTTTAAGAGAAGAGAAAAGATAAGGAGATGTAGACATGGAAGAGTATCGTTATTTGTTAGACGTTGCAATTATTCTTTTAAGTACAAAAGTACTCGGACTTGCAACGAGAAGAGTACAAATGCCACAGGTAGTAGGAGCGTTATTAGCGGGGCTTGTATTGGGACCGGCAATGCTTGGCATATTAACAGAAACTAGTTTTATCCATGAAATCGCAGAAATCGGTGTTATCGTTTTGATGTTCTGTGCAGGTATGGAAACAGATATTAAGGAATTAAAAGAGAGCGGGAAAGCGTCGTTTGTAATTGCGCTTTGTGGTGTTATTGTTCCGTTGATTGGTGGATTTGCAATTGCGTATTTCTTTAATAAGCCAGAGTTGATTTCATCAGATGCAGGTTGCAGTATCTTTTTACAGAATGTTTTCATTGGCATTATTTTGACGGCAACATCCGTAAGTATTACGGTAGAAACATTAAAAGAACTTGGAAAATTAAAAACACGTTCGGGAAATGCTATTCTAGGTGCAGCTATTATTGATGATATTTTAGGTATTGTAGCCCTTACAGTTGTAACAAGTATGGCAGATTCTTCTGTAAGTATTGCGGTTGTATTATTAAAAATTGTAGGATTTTTCATCTTTGCGGGCATTATCGGTGTTTTGTTTTACAAACTGTTTAAAAAATGGAGTGAAACATCACACAAACCGCTTAGAAGACACGCAATCATTGCTTTCGTATTCTGCTTGTTGATGGCGTTTATTGCAGAAGTAGTGTTTGGAGTTGCGGATATTACAGGTGCGTTTATTGCAGGGTTGATTATTTCAAATACATCCCGTTCAGCTTTTGTGGCATCAAAGTTTGATACATTATCTTATATGTTGTTGTCGCCAATCTTCTTTGCCAGCATCGGTTTAAAAGTTGTATTGCCGAAAATGTCAGTTGCCGTTGTTGTGTTCTCAGTAGTGCTATGTATCATAGCTATTTTAACTAAAATTGTTGGTTGTGGTTTGGGAGCAAAATTTTGTGGATATGAAAATTATCAGTGCAAGCGAATCGGGGTCGGAATGATTTCTCGTGGTGAGGTAGCGTTAATTGTGGCAAGTAAAGGTGAAGCGTTAGGACTTTTGGGGTCTAATTTCTTAGGACCGGTTATTATTGTTGTTGTTATTACAACAATTATTACACCGATTTTATTGAAAGTCGTATTCAAATCAGCACCGGCAGATGCACAACCGTCAGATTATGCAGGAAGCAACAAGTTTGCGGAATATGATGACAGTGTTCGTGGAATGCGTGAAGAAAAAGAAATTTGGAAATAAATGTGAATAATTCGTGAAAGGGGACGTAGTAAAATTAAAAAATACTACGTCCCCTTTCACGAAATTTTCACACTTTCATATATTAAAAATAAAAGGAAAATATGTTGGAAGATTCAACTTTATGCAAAGAGCAAATTTTATCGGAAGATTTTAGAGATTTTATTTACGAAAGAGAAAATCCGTATTTTCTGGAGCAGACTTCAAAGACCAGATTGTGTGAGCAAGAAATTGGATTTTATTATCGTTCGGTTTATGTGAATAAGATTTTTGGAGATCCGATGACATTGGAGAGATTTACTTATGGGAGTATTCCGAAATGTTATACATTGTTAGATTCGGAAACGCTAAATCAGGCGGGAATTTCCCAGGTACAAAATTACCCCACATTACAATTGAGAGGCGAAGGGGTAATGATTGGGATTATTGACACGGGAATCGATTATGAAAATCCTCTTTTTAAAAATGCGGATGGTACGACAAGAATTGCGGGAATTTGGGATCAGACTATTCAGACGGGAAGAGAGCCGGAAGGGTTTTTATATGGAAGTGAATATATCAGGGAAGAAATTAACGAAGCATTGCAAAGCGATAATGCAAAAGAGATTGTTCCGACAACAGATACGGATGGACATGGCACATTTGTGGCAAGTGTAGCAGCAGGTGGAGAAAATGTAGAAGAAGATTTTTTGGGAGCAGCACCGCGAGCAATATTAGGAATTGTGAAATTAAAGGAAGCAAAAAAATATTTGAAACAATTTTATTTTATAAATGAGGAGGCAAAATGCTATCAGGAAAATGATATTATGCTCGGAATGAGATATTTGGAGTTGATAGCGGAAAAAGAACAATTACCTCTTATTTTCTGTATACCGCTTGGGACAAATTTGGGAGATCATAATGGAACATCACCTCTTGGAAATCTTCTTTCTTATTATTCGAATGTACATAATATGGCAGTTGTATTGGGCGGTGGTAATGAGGCAAACCAGCGCCATCATTATTATGGCAGGTTGGAGGGAGAGAGAGGAAAGGATTCTGTTGAAATTCGTGTGGAGAGAACAGGGGCCGGATTTACCTTGGAGATGTGGACGGACATACCGAATATTTTCATGATAACGATCACTTCGCCAGCGGGGGAAAGAATCCCGTTTCCAACGGTGAAACAAAGCGAAAGTACATCCGTGCATAGTTTTGTTTTTGAAAGAACAACTGTGTATGTAGATTACAGGCTGCTTGTAGAGAGAACAAATTCAGAATTAGCGTTCATTCGATTTGAAAATGCGGTAGAAGGAATTTGGAAAGTGGAGGTGGAAGCAATACAGGTTGCAGACGGTATTTTCCATATGTGGCTTCCGGTAAAAGAATTTTTAAGTGGGGAGGTATACTTTTTGCGGTCAAATCCGGATTGGACAATTACAGAGCCGGGATGCGTGTGGACAGCAATGACAGCGGCAAACTATAATGGAAGTAATAATAGTATTGCCATTGATTCGGGAAGAGGGTATACTAGAAATGGAAGTCTGAAACCGGATTTTGCAGCTCCCGGAATAAATGTGACGGGGGCGACGGGAAGAAATCAGTTTGTAGAAAGAAGCGGTTCAAGTATTTCAACAGCAATTACGGCAGGAGCTTCAGCGTTGCTTATGGAGTGGCTTTATTACCAGTTGGGCAGAAGAAATGTAGATACCGTACAGATTAAAAATTTGTTGGTTTTGGGAACAAATCGTATGGATACAGAAGAATATCCGAATAGAGTTTGGGGATATGGAACACTGGATTTATATAAAACATTTGATGAGTTAAGGTCATTTTAAGAAGGGAGAAACATAGGGATGAAAGATTTGTTTGAAGATATTGTGGATAGAATTAGTGAAACTGCGGAAACAGTGGGGAAAAAAGCAGGGGAAGTTGTGGAAGTGCAAAAGATTAAAGGAAAAATCCGCACTCTAGAAAGAAATAATAGAAGAGATTTCAGAGATTTGGGACGTATGGTTTATGAGCGTTACAAAAACGGTGAGGTACAGGAGGGGGAATTTTTCGATTTGTGTGAAAATATTTCCGAAAGAGAAGATGAAATACAATCATGTGAAGCCGAAATAGAATGTATCGGTGAGGACTAATTATGATAGTATTTTGCTTTTCGATAATTATTGGAGTTGCACTTTCTGATTTGTGGATGAAAAAACAGGTGGAAAAGA
Source organism: Faecalimonas canis (assembly GCF_054601575.1). NCBI lineage: Bacteria > Bacillati > Bacillota > Clostridia > Lachnospirales > Lachnospiraceae > Faecalimonas > Faecalimonas canis. The sequence continues at coordinate 66,325 of NZ_BAAHSI010000010.1, forward strand.
AGATAAAACGAGGGGAAGAAATTCCTGTTTGCAAAGAAAGAATTATTTTTCGCCATGTGCATAACGAAGGAATGGCATTAAATTTTGGGGATAAACATCCTAAAGTGGTGAGATGGTTATCGTTTTTTCTCACTTGTATGGTAGGTGTTTATACGCTTTGTCTGTTTGGAAGAAATAAAAATGGGTTGGAAAAAATTAGTTTAAGTCTTCTGATTGCCGGTGCGATAAGTAATTTATATGACAGAATGAAAAGGAAATATGTTGTGGATTATATCGGATTTCAGACAAAGTGGAAAAAGTTTACAAATATTACATTTAATATAGGAGATTTTTCTATTTTTGTCGGAACGATCGGATTTGTTTTATCCTGTTTAAAAAATAAGTGAGGAGATGCATATGCATCTCCTCAGACTGTTATTGTTGGAAAAATTCTTTAATCTGTTCCAAAATAATATTCATCAATCTTGTTCGGGCTTCTACGCTTGCCCAAGCAATGTGTGGAGTGATAAAAAGTTTTCGGCTGTCTTTTATTGTCAGCAAAGGATTTCCTTCTTCTATCGGTTCTGTACAGAGAACATCCAATCCGGCAGCGGTAATGAGATGATTTTCAAGAGCATATGTTAAATCTTCTTCCACAACGATTGCTCCTCGTCCGAGATTTAGAAAAATAGACGAAGGTTTCATCTTAGAAAATGCAGTCTTGTTCATTAGATTGCGTGTTTTTTCTGTGAGAGGTGCGTGAACGGAGAGAATATCTGATTGTGAAAGGATGGTATCGAAATCTACTTGTATATATCCTTCCTGAGCAGGACTTCCTGAAGGGGAATAATAAATTACTTTTGCACCGAAACATTCTGCTATTTGAGCAACGCGGCGTCCGATATTTCCAAGACCGATAATTCCCCACGTTTTTCCCTCTATTTCAGAAAATTTTTCTTCAAAATGAGTGAAAATTTTGTCGTTGACATAACGTCCGTCTTTTACATAACTATCATAGTAATTTAATTTTTCCAATAGATAAAATAATATGGCAAATGTATGCTGCGCTACAGAGTTGGTTGAATAGCCGGCAACATTGCGCCATGCAATATTATTTTCAGCGAGATATTCTTTGTCCAAATTATCTGTACCTGTTGCAGTAACACAGACAAGTTTTAATTGTTTGGCAGTAGAGATTGTTGATTGATTAATGACAACTTTGTTTAAAATAATTACGTCTGCATCTTTAACTCTGGAGGGAATTTCCTCAGGTGAGGAAAAATCATATCGAATAACTTCACCTAATTTTTCGAAACCGGAAAGGTCAATGTCATCTCCGATTGTTTTTGCATCTAAAAATACTATTTTCATTCTTTCAATCCTTTCTGATTTGTTATAAAATGATTTTATCGTTAAAAATAAAAAAAGTCTACTGGAGATGATAAAATGATACAAGATATACATCCACATATTTATAGGAATGAATACACACCGAAAGAACCCCAAAAAGAAAGTTTTGTCTGCATATATCGGGGGAGGGAAGTGTTGTTGAAAGATTGCATGGAGATTGTTTTTCCTACTATTGAAGAAATGGAAAAATATGAGTCTGATTTTGCGACGAAATGTACATATCTTTTTTCGATTGACAATTGCTCTTTTTATCTGGCGGAAAATTTAAGCGGAGAAATTGAAGGGTATTGCTGGAAAGATACGGAGATGTTTCGCAAACTGAAACCGCAATACCTCGCTTTTGCAGGAATTACCGGATATCAGTTGCACCGCTGGTATCAATCGCACAGATTTTGTGGAAGATGTGGAAAGAAGATGGTTAAAGATAATAAGGAAAGAATGCTGAAATGTGAAAATTGCGGACAAATGGAATATCCGAAAATTTCTCCTGCGGTTATCGTTGGAGTGACATATGGGAACAGGATTTTGCTGTCAAAATATGCGGATAGAGAATATAAAAAATATGCTCTGATTGCAGGGTATGCAGAAATAGGAGAAACAATTGAGGAAACAGTCAGACGGGAAGTTATGGAAGAAGTAGGTCTGAAGGTGAAAAATATTCGATTTTATAAAAGTCAGCCGTGGTCTTTTACGGATACTCTTTTGTTGGGATTTTTTGCGGATTTGGATGGAGAAGATAAAATTACTTTGGATAGAGAAGAATTGGCTTTAGCGGAATGGTTTGAGCGTGAAAATATTCCGATAACGGAAAGAAATATAAGCCTTACAAATGAGATGATTTTACATTTCAAGGAAGAGAAAAATATTGACATTTAATTCAAGGAAGAATATACTATAATTGAAAAAGAGCGATTGCGAATTATACTATTATAATTTGCTTTGCTCTTTTTTCGGTTTAGGGATAAAATAAACAAAAATAAGAGAGGAAGAGAGTATGGAAAAAAACAAAGTAAAAGAGTTTGCGATTGATATTTTGGTAGATATTGTAGGAAATCTTTTGATTGCTATTGGAGTATATAATTTTGCGGCTAATTCAGGATTTCCTGTTGCAGGAATTTCAGGAATTGCTATGATTTTTTATCATTTATTCGGCTTACCAATCGGTACAATGACAATTATATTAAATATTCCGATTGTTATTATGTGTTACAAATTACTAGGAAGAGGATTTCTTCTTCGTTCCCTTAAAACAATGATTATTGCATGGCCTCTTATGGACTATGTAGCGCCGATGCTTCCGGTATATTCGGGGGATAGGATGCTTTCGGCTATATGTGTAGGAGTATTTTCGGGATTAGGTTACGCTATGATTTATATGAGAAATACATCTACAGGGGGAGCGGATTTTATTATCATGTCAGTTCGTGCGTTAAGACCGCACTTATCTATCGGAAAAATCACATTCCTTACAGATGTGATTATTGTCGGACTCGGAGGACTTCTTTTTGGAGATGTGGACAGTATTATTTACGGATTGATTTTGACATACATTCTTTCTGTTGTTGTAGATAAGGTTATGTATGGTATTGATGCAGGAAAAATGACGTTAGTTGTTACAGACCACGGACATGAGGTTGCGAAACGGATTGATGAACTTACACAGAGAGGTTCAACATTTTTGCGTGGTGTAGGAAGTTATTCGGGCGAAGAAAAATTAGTTGTAATGTGTGCTTGTAGTAATAAGGAAATGCATATGGTACAAAAAGCGGTCAAAGAGGTAGATGAAAATGCCTTTTTAATAACAATGGAATCAAATGAAGTGCGAGGAGAAGGATTTAAACCTCATTAATGATAGAAGAACACCAAAATTCTCTAAGATAAGAGGATTTTGGTGTTCCTTTTTTGAATAAGAATTATGTTTACATTTTTTGTAAAAACATAGTATAATACAGAAAAAGAGAGCGGTAAGGATAAATAAAACACACAAATAAGAAAAGAAAGGTGGTTATAGAGGGAGAAATATTATGTGTGCAGGTGTAACTGGCTAAATGCATGAAAAAAGAAAGGAAAAAATAATGAAAAGAAAACAGAAAACATTATTATCATTTTTGATGGTTATGGCGATGCTGCTCGTTAATGTTCCTCAGGTGCAGGCGGAAAATAATGACCCATATGCAAACTGGGACACGATTAAAGTATTTGAAACAACAGATGTTCACGGATATATTACAGATGTTTCAACATATGAGGAAGAAACTTTTCAATACAGACTTGCATATATTGCAAAAATTGTTAATGATGCAAGGAAAAATAAAGAATATGAAGGGGTACTTTTACTGGACGGCGGAGATATTTATCAGAGTACACCGCATTCTAACTTAACTTTTGGAGCGCCGATGCGTGCGGCTTATGATAAAATGCAATATGATGCAGTTGCTCTCGGAAATCATGAATTTGACTGGGATGTTCAAAAATATGCAGCAGATGAGCAAGGGACGATAGCACCTTATGAAATAGGAAGTTACAAGGGAGATCCTAATATTCCTGTGCTGGCAGGTAATATTTATTATAAGCAAAACGGACAGAGAGTTCCATTTACACAGGATTATACCGTAGTAAAAAAAGGTGATTACGATATAGCAATTGTCGGATATGTAGAAGACTATACGAATGATATAAAGGCTTCTCAAATAGCACCATATAAAATAGATGCAGATTTAAATAAACTTAGCGAGAAAACAAAAGAAGTAAAAGAAAAAACAAAAGCAGATATTGTTATGGTTTTGGCGCACGGTGAACCTGAACCGATTGCGAAAGCGATGAATCCGGAAGTGGTGGATTTGGTTTTGGGAGGACATTCCCATAAGAAAAATGTAGGAACGGCAGAAAATGGAATTGATTATATTCAAGGAAATTCCAAAGCATATGGTTATGCATCGGCGGAAGTAAAGATTAATCCTGAAAATAATGATGTAGAAGTAGTAGAGCCAAGTTATGTGGATACGACAGCGAAAGAAAACGTACAAAACTTGTATTATCAGAACGGAAATAATCCACATTTGGATAAAGAAATCACAAAAATCAGTCAGGCAGCATGGGATGAAGTGAAAGACGAAATGTATGAAGTTCTCTGTACAGTAGACAAAAATATTACAAAATCGCCTATTCAGGAAGGAACAACAACTTCCATAGCAGGAAACTGGCTGGCAGGATTGATGCTGGATGCAACAAAAGAGCAAAATACGGTTGCAGCATTTACGAACAGTGGCGGAATTCGTACAGATATTTTGCTGGAAGAAGGAATGGCAACAAGAGAGGTTACAGTAGCGGATATTTATACAATCACACCGTTTGGAAATAGAATTTATACTTATGAAATAACAGGAAAGCAAATGGCACAACAATTAGAAAATGCCTTGTTGGGAACAAAAGAAAGTTCTAATTTTGGCGACCAGTTTTCAGGAATTACAGTTACTTATGAAAAAGCAGACGGTAAAATAAAAGTAACTTCTATGATAACGGACAGTGGAGAAGAAATTTCTGTTTATGATACAGAGAAGAAATATCCGGTTTGTGTAAATGAATATTGTGCAACTTTAGATGGCTCTGTATTTAAAGATTTAAAACCTCTTGTTCCTACTGATGATGCGCCGGTAGATAATTTGAGTGCAATTCAGGCATTGCGTGACAGAAGAGATGTGCAGGGATTGAAACTGGAGTTAGATACAAAAGTAAGGGCAATAGAACAGCCGGTTGGAACATATCTTGTTGAAGAGGTTGCACGGTTAGAAAAAGAGGTGCAATTATATAAAATAGAAACAATAAAATCTTCAGATATGGAAAAACTTCAACAGTTAAACGCAAAAGGAAAAGAATTAATGGCAAATCCTAATATAACTGAAGAACAGAAAAGTAGAGTAAATAAGATTGCGGGACATATTAAAGTGCTTTCAGAAAGGGTTGCTCTGGCAAAATCAGCCTTAGAAACTGAAAATATCAATAAAGCAGACCGAATCAATGTGGATAATGTAAAAGTTGCGGATAAAAAATTACTTGAAAATGCGAAAAAAGATTTAGAGATGGCAGAAAAACTATATAAAGGAAATTATACAGAAGAAGAACTGAAACTATTAAAGATGAAAGTGGAGCAGGTTCAAAAGAATTTAGAAGAAATCGACAAGTTGCAAAATATTATCAAACCGGAAAGCAGTGGAAATGTAACATCAAATCCAAAGACAGTTGACACAGCACAAGTGATGATTTGGCTAATAATGATGACAATTGCAACGGGAAGTTTAGTGGCGTTAAAATATAAGAAGAAAAATTAATATGCAGTAAGGTGCGATAAAAGGAAGGGTCAGATAGGACTCTTCCTTTTTGTGTGAATGATAAGAGATTTTTGTTTATGTCATATGCTAAAAAGAATTAAAAAAATGAAAAAAGATGTTGACATATGCAGGAGGGGATGATATTATAGACAAGCACTCGAGAAACGGGCAGACAAGTCAAAAACAAATTTCAAAAAAATGAAAAAAGTTGTTGACAAAGAAGAACGGATATGATATTCTAATATGGCTGTCGCAAGAGAGCGAAAGAAAAACAGAACATTGATAATTAAACAATAGACAACGAACCTGAAAATTTCTAAGAGAAATAAACAGAACGAATCAGAGAGATCTGACGAACCAAACAGTAAAAGGGATAGAATTGCTAGTAGTGCTTCTTGAACGGGAAACCACTTTTAACGAGAGTTTGATACTGGCTCAGG
>NZ_BAAHSI010000011.1:0-90475 GCF_054601575.1 Faecalimonas canis
CAACTTTTTTCATTTTTTTAAATTATTTTTTCAGTTGTTTCAAAGAGCGGAGAAAGAGGGATTTGAACCCTCGCGCCGGTTACCCGACCTATACCCTTAGCAGGGGCACCTCTTCAGCCTCTTGAGTATTTCTCCTGAAGTGTTTTTCAATATGATAGCATCTGTCGTTCACAGTGCATTATTGATTATACTAGAGGTTTTATAACTTGTCAATGTTTTTTTACATGTTTTTTTACATATTTTTTTCTTCTATTTTATTCTTCTCTTTCTACTACTTCCGCAATACGTTTTTTCACTTCATTTGCTATCTCCGTTGTCTTCATATCTTTATATTCTTCATAGTACATAGGTTTCAAAAAATGTACTTCCACATTAACCTGTTTAATTGAATTTGTATCAAACGGTTTAAACGAATTTACAAGCGCAACCGGCACAATAGGACATTTTGCTTTTGTTGCTGCTTTAAAACTTCCTCCTTTAAAGTCTAATAACTTATTTCCCAACTTTGATCGTGTTCCCTCAGCGAAAATCAAATAATTTCTTCCTGACGCCACTTCTTTTGATACATCTATAATTACCTGCATAGATTGTCTTAGATCATCTCTATCAATTAAATATGCTTTCATGCAGGCAAATACCTGTTTTAAAAACTGAATGTTTCCCACTTCTTTTTTTGCCACAACAGAAAAAGGAACGGAACAAGCCTCTACAATGGCAAGTACATCGTACATTCCTTGATGATTTGGATAGAACATAAATCCATTTTCTTTAGGAATATTTTCTTCTCCATGTACATCAATATGCACATTTCCACCTTTGTTGGCACGAAAAACAATGAAACGAAGCATATCATATCTTTTTTGCTCTGCATATTTTTCTACATGTGAAGCGTAATAGCACAGTTTACACCACATAAACGGAACTAATATAATATTTCTAAATACCATTAATAAAATTCTTTTCATTTTATTTAACCTTCTTTGTACTCTTCTATTGCTGTTTCATATAAATTATTTCCCTGACTGTCGATTACAACGATAACAGGAAAATTCTCAACTTCTAATCTTCGGATTGCCTCTGTTCCCAAATCATCATACGCCACTACTTCAGATTTTTTAATACATTTTGACAATAACGCTCCCGCTCCGCCTACTGCTGCAAAATATACTCCTTCATTTCTTATAATTGCTTCTATAACTTCTTTACTTCTCTTTCCTTTACCTATCATTCCCACAAGTCCTAAATCCATTAATCTCGGAGCATATTTATCCATTCTGCTCGCCGTTGTAGGACCGGCCGAGCCAATTACTTTACCTTCTCTGGCAGGAGATGGACCCATATAATAAATAATTTTATTTTCTATACTAATAGGTAAATCTTCATTTCTATCTAAAGTTTCATTTATTCTTTTGTGTGCTGCATCTCGTGCTGTATAAATTGCACCGGTAAGATACACATAATCGCCTGCTTTTAATTCTCTAATAATCTCTTTTTTAATTGGTATCTGTATCTGTTTTTCCATTATTATACCTCCCGAATAATATGCCTGTTTACATGACAACAAATATTTACTGCTACCGGAAGTCCTGCAATATGAGTCGGATATGTGTTAATATGAACTGCTAGAGCCGTAGATGTTCCACCTAAACCTCCAGGTCCTATTCCAAGTTGATTGATTTTCTTAAGCATTTCTTCTTCCAATTCTTTTACATATGGAATTTCAGAATAAGTCCCCGTTTTTCTTGTCAGAGCCTCTTTTGCCATTAACGCACATTTTTCAAATGTACCACCAATCCCTACACCGACAACCATCGGAGGACAAGCATTTGGACCTGCATCTTTTACTGCAGTCAAAATTGCATTTTTCACCCCATCTAAACCATCTGCAGGCTTAAGCATAAATACACGGCTCATGTTTTCACTTCCAAATCCTTTTGGGGCAACCTTTATCTTTACTTTATTTCCCTCTACCATTTTATAATGAATAACTGCAGGCGTATTATCTTTTGTATTTTCACGGATAATAGGATCATTTACAACGGATTTTCTTAGAAATCCTTCGGTATATCCTTGACGTACCCCCTCATTTACTGCATCTTCCAGCAATCCTCCCTCAAAATGAACATCTTGTCCTATTTCCAGAAAAATAACTGCCATTCCCGTATCCTGACAAATCGGAATCATTTCCTTTCCCGCAATTTCCAAATTTTCCTGTAATTGCCCTAAAATCTGCTTTCCCAAAGGTGAACGTTCTGTATTTTTCGCATTTTCCATTGCACAAACCATATCATGTGACAGAAAATGATTCGCCTCAATACACATTTCTTTAATTTGTTTCGTGATTTCATTTACATTTATCGTGCGTATCATATTATCCTCCTATGTTTTCTCTGTTTAGTGTTTATCATAGCATATGTTTTTTAAATAGAAAAGTCACTTCCTTATTTCACAAAAAAATAATTTGATTCTGTTTACTACACCATGATAAAATTTATTTAGTATATTTATTGTTTTATAAAGGAGGTTTTTTATGACAACAAACATAGATATGCAAGCATTAAAAAATGACGCTGTAGAAATTTTCAATCAGGGGTTTGCCTGTTCTGAATCTATAATTTATGCAATTAAGAAACATTTTGAATTGGATTTATCAGATGATGCTATTGCAATGAGTTCCGGTTTTCCATGGGGACTTGGTGGGGGCGGATGCATTTGCGGCGCACTTGCCGGTGGAACAATGTGTCTTGGATACTTTTTTGGAAGACGAACACCAAATGATCCTGCCATTCAAAAATGTTTTCGATTAACAAATGAGTTACATGACTTTTTTAAACAAAATTGCGTGGGAACCTGCTGTAGAATTTTGACTAGAGGATTAGAAAAAAATTCTCCTGAACGCAAAGCCCAGTGCACGCGCTTTGTTGCTGATACGGTTCAGAAAACCGCTGAGATTATATTAAGAGAATTATAAAAGGGACGGGGTAAAACTTAATTGGGGACGTAGTGTTTTTCAATTTTACTACGTCCCCGTTCACAGTTTCTACACAATTTCTCCACAGGCTATTTTCTTTCCTGCATTTCCTGACGGCTGTGTTTTAAAATCATCTGCCATATCATGTATTACAACCGTCCTTCCAACAACATCTTCCGGATAAAATCTTTCCGTATATACCGCACTCCATGAAACTCCATCATTTGCCAATATTGGTGGCAAATCTCCTCTATGTTTTGGATGCGCTGTTTTTTCAGGATTATAATGCTCTCCTGTATTTTTAAAGGAATCTTCCGTATTTCCTGTACACTTCACCCCTTCATGTATGTGAAACCCATAAAAATTTCCATTTTCTTTCTCTTCTGTATTTGGTAATCCATAAATTTCTGTAACAACAAGTGTCCCTTTATACATCCCATAAAAATAGACTTTTCCATGTGTTTTTGAATAATTTTTATTTCCTTTAATCTCTGCATACGCATCCGGAATACCCTTTATATTTTTAATCATATCATCCCTCCCTTATTAGTATATTCTTTAATTAAATATATGTTAATAAGATTTGTACCTCTAAAAAGGGACAGGGCAAAACTTAATTGGGGACGTAGTGAAATCAAAAAACACTACGTCCCCAATTATTAATTATTCTCATTCTTTTTATTTTTTTCACGGTCATAATCGGCCTTACTTATCTTATAACCTCTTACCAGACTAAATACAATTAACCCCACACCAATAATTGCAAACGCAATCATGGCTACAAATAATACAAGTTGCTCTGAACCCGCACTGTCTGATATTCCTTTAAAGATACTATATGCCATATAAAGAATATAAAGTCCGGCCATTCCATATATCGCCAGTCTTCCTTTTTCTCTTGCTTTGTCGCTCATAACTTCTCCTATTTACGAACAAGGTATTTTCTCATATCGATTGCACAAGCAACTAAGATAATTAAACCTTTGATTACATATTGTAAGTTCTGGTTGATTGATAAGAAGTTTAATGCTACGAAGATGATACGAAGGATAAATACACCCATTACAACGCCACGGATTTTACCAGTACCACCTACGAAAGATACACCACCGATAACACAGGCTGCGATAGCATCACATTCATAGTTAAGACCAGTATTTGCCTGGTTTGAACCAATACGTGCTGCTTCAATAAAACCTGTTACAGCGTACATAGCACCTGCTAATGTATGTACTAAAATAATTGTTTTTGCAACATTTACACCAGATACGTTTGCTGCTTCCTGATTTGAACCAACAGCGAACATATTTTTACCAAATGAAGTTTTATTCCAAATGAACCACATTAAAATAACAATAATACAAGCATACCAAACATAGTTTGGAATTGGAACTCCATCGATCTTCAAGACACTACCAGTTACAAAATCTTTAAATGATTGATCTAATCCTGATAATGGCTGTCCATTGTTTCCATTTAACATAATGTACATTAATAAAACACCATATACAATTAACTGTGTTGCCAATGTAACGATAAATGGATGTAATTTAAAGTGTGCTACAAAGAAACCGTTGACTACACCAACAATTGCACCAACTAACACTACGATTAAAATAACAAGTGGAATTGGTAATACCGGTAAATCAGGGAAAATTTTTGTTGGATAATCAACAGCCTGTAATAAAGATGCTGAAATACATGCTGTAAGACCAACTACACGACCTGCTGAAAGGTCAGTACCTGTAAGTACGATACATCCCGCAATACCAACAGCAATTGGAATATTTGCTGCTGAAAGTGAAATAATATTTACAATAGATGATGTACTAACAAATTTAGGGTTTTGTACTGCAGTGTAAATAACTGCAACAATAATTAAGAAATATAATGCATTATTTAACGCAAATTCCTTCCAATATGTTCTTTTATCTTTGCTGTCCAAGGCTTTGTAACTTGCCTGACGTTCTTTTATATTTGCAACTAATCTCATAAAAACGCTCCTCCTCTATACGAATTTTGCCGCAAGGGTCATAATTTCTTCCTGTGTTGTCTCTTTTGCATCAACTTCTCCTGCAAGGCGTCCGCCTGACATAACAAGAATTCTATCACAAATTCCAAGTAATTCCGGCATTTCTGAAGAAACTACCATAACAACTTTTCCTTTGTTTGCTAAATCAAGTATTAACTGATAGATTTCATATTTAGCACCAACGTCAATACCACGTGTCGGTTCATCAAGAAGAAGTACTTCCGGTTCTGTAAGAAGCCATCTTCCGAGAATAACTTTCTGCTGATTACCACCTGACAGAGAACGGATTTTTGTTTCCTGAGTAGGTGTTTTTGTATGCATTGCATCAATAGACCACTGTGTATCTTTTTTCATTGATTTTTCACTTAGATACAAACCAGCTTTTTTATGTTTTTTCAAACTGGAAATAACCGTATTTTCACGAATACTTAAAATTCCAAAAATACCGGTTGCACGTCTTTCTTCTGTTAATAATGCAAAACCATTCTTAATAGATTCTCGTGCATTTCTATTTTTTACTACTTTTCCGTCCAACTTAATTGTACCTGAATGTCTTGTGGCAATACCGAAAATATTTTCCAAAGTTTCTGTACGTCCACTTCCGTCAAGTCCTGCTAGACCTACAATTTCTCCTTTTCTTACATTGAAAGAAACGTCTTTTAATGAAGAATACTGTGCAGTTAATCCTTCTACTTCTAATGCAATTTCTCCCGGTTTATTTGTTTTTGGAGGAAACTGATTAGTTAATTCACGACCTACCATTAATCTGATAATATCATCCATAGATAATTCATCGGCAGGTTTTGTTGCTACCCATGTACCATCACGCATAATAGTAATTTCATCAGAAATTCTCTTGATTTCTGCCATTTTATGTGAAATATAAATAATACCTACTCCGCGATCTCTTAACATATTGATAATCTTAAATAAATGTTCTACTTCTTCTTCTGTAAGTGAGGAAGTAGGCTCATCAAATACGATTACTTTTGAATTGAATGAAACTGCTTTTGCAATTTCAACCATCTGTCTTTGTGAAACCGGCATAGTACTCATAATTCTTTTTGGGTCTACATCGATTTCCAATTCTTTGAATACATCCATTGTATCTTGGTAAATTTTCTTTTCATTTACCATTACTCCGGCAACTTTCGGATAACGTCCAAGCCAGATATTATCCATTACATTACGTTTTAGTGCCTGGTTTAATTCCTGATGCACCATTGCCACACCATTTTCCAATGCCTCTTTAGAATTTTTAAAATCTACTTCTTTTCCTTCTAGTTTAATTGTTCCGCCATCTTTTTTGTACATTCCAAACAGACATTTCATCAGTGTTGATTTTCCCGCACCGTTTTCACCCATAAGCGCGTGTACCGTTCCCCTTTTTACAGTTAAGGAAACATCGTCAAGTGCCTTAACACCTGGAAATTCTTTACTGATATGACTCATCTGCAAAAGAACATCGTTTGCCATGACCATTCCTCCATTCTTTTAGATTTTAGACTTCAAGAAAGCAGCCGTCAAGTTTTGGCAGCTGCTTTCAATATTTGTTATTTTACAGTCCCGATTATTTACCTTCACCTGTATAGATTCCGTAAGGAATATAGATTTTTGTATCAACTTTTTTAGATTTGTTGTATGAATCTGTTCCTTCCATTAAATCTTTTCCTTCAGATGTGTTCTTTGTTAAATCAGCGATACATTTAGCCATACCTTCAGCATCCTGTTTGATTGTACCAACCATTTTTCCGTCAGCAATTAATTTCTTAGCTGCGTCTGTAGCGTCTACACCAAATACTGGAATTGTTTTGTTTGCATCACCTGTGTTCCAACCTTTATCATTTAATGCTGCAATAGCACCTTCTGCCATACCATCGTTATTACAGATAACAAGTTCAATCATGTTTTTATTACCTTCGTTGAACTGTGAAAGGTTTGTAGTCATGTAGTTATTTGCTGCTCCAGCACTCCAGTTACCATCCTGGTCAACCTGATATTTATCTTTGTTTGATGGATCAAAGAACTGTAATTCTGGTTTTCCTGCTTCAGTTAATTTTTTGTTAGCATCTTCTACACCATACTGTGTACGGTAGATTGCTTCAACATTTCCTAACTGTCCCATGAACATAGCATAAGAAATTTTTCCGTCTTTGTTAAGGTCTACTTTGTCATAATTTTTAACTAAGTAATCACCAATCATTTCACCCTGCATATGTCCTGCTTCCGGAGCGTCTGTTCCAACGAATGCACATTTGTCATATGTCTTAAGAACTACACCTTCTTCTCCTTTTGGATCTTCTACTGCACGGTTAAAGAAGATTACAGGTACATCTGCCGCTTTTGCTTTTTCGATAATCTGTGTAGAAGCATCATTTGAGCCTGATGTTACGATGTTAACAACTAATAAGTTTGTTCCTGATTGAATAGCTGTGTCAATCTGTTCATTCTGTGTTGTCTGGTTACTGTTTCCATCATAATCCTGATATTCAACACCCATCTCGTCTAACTGTTTGTCAAGTGCTGTACGAACTGAAGAGATATAAGTATCAGCATATGTGTAATAGAATACACCTACTTTTAAGTCTGATTTTTTGTCTCCACCTTTTTTACCATCGTCAGATGAACCACAACCAACGAGTGTTGCTGCTACCATTGCCACGCAAAGAACAGCTGCTAATAGTTTCTTTTTCATGATTGTTTCCTCCCTTTGCTAATCATTGATGAGGTTATTATAACACAAACTTGTATAAATTCCTATTAAATTATTTATTTTTTTTGTATAATTTTTTACGATTTTATTCAAAAGCAAACAATGTTTTTTGATATTCGTCATCATACATATTCTCTCGAGTGGCACAAATTGTTTCCGTATCTACTCTTTTACTCTTTAACGGAATATCATTTAAAAGATTATATGCGCTTTCTACTCCTAAATATCCCATTGCATATGGGTTCTGTACAATCAACGCATCTACCTCTCCCGTTTCCAACATTCCCACAGAAACCGCATTATTGTCAAAAGCAACTACCTGTACTTTATTCTGCATTCCAAGTTCCTTGACCGCATACCCCACACCCAGACTTGTCCATTCATTAAATGTAACAAGAACGTTCATTTCCTGATGATTTTTCAAAAATTCTTTTGTCTGTTCTTTTGCCTGCTCCACCGTGGAAATAACATTAATTGTTTCCACATTTTTTACACGTTCATCTTTTTTGATAGAATCCTTAAATCCTCTTTCTCTTTCCTGACCATTTTGCGAGTTTTTATCAAAGTTTACAATACCGATATTTAATTTTTCTACCTGATTTCTTAATACGGCTTCTCCTGCCATCTTTCCGGCATTGTAATTATTTGTACTAATTCTGCAATTTACGTTTTTGCTGTTGACGTCACTATCAATGACAATTGTTTTTATACCTGCCTTCACTGCTTTATCGATTGCGTCCGCATTAGCGTTATAATCTACTGCCGAAAATACAATCGCATCATATTTCTCTTCGATTGCCTTTTCAATCATTCTGTTTTGTGTCAAATAATCTTCTTCATTTTCAGGACCTTCAAACAAGATTTCCATGTTATATGCAGTTCCCGCAGCATTTGCTCCCGAACTTACCGCCTTAAAAAAAGCGGAATCTGTTGATTTCATAATAACGGCAACTTTTCTCTTCTGAATATTTTCACTTTTTTCCATTACACAGCCGGATAGGAGCAACATACAAATACAAAAAAATGCAAGTATTCTTTTTTTATTTTTCTCCATAATCATTCTCCGTTATTTTTGGCATACTGATTGTTACACGAGTTCCTTCATCCAATTCACTCTGTATCGTCAATCCGTATTCTTCACCAAAATAAATTTTAATTCTGTCATTTACATTTTTAATTCCTATTCCCACTCTGTCACTTGCGTCTTTGTGTAAAATTTCTTCACACTGTTCTTCTGTCATACCTACACCGTTATCTTCCACAGTAAAGAGAATGGTATCTCCTTTTTGATGTATACCTATATTGATTTTTCCTTCATCTACCATTCTATCTATTCCATGATAAATGGCATTTTCAATAATCGGTTGTAATGTAATTTTATTGCAAAGGTAGTTTAAACATTCTTCATCCACATCAAAAGAGTAGGTAAACTGGTTCTTGTAACGGAAATTTTGAATTTTAAGATAACTTTTTGCGTGTTGCATTTCTTTTTCAATTGTAATAAGTTCATGTCCCCTACTTATACTTATTCTAAATAATTTTGCAAGAGAATTTACCATTTCAACAGCATCCTTATATCGTTCTTCCTCACAAAGCCACGCTATCGCATCCAACGTATTGTAAAGAAAATGTGGATTAATCTGTGCCTGAAGTGCTTTTAATTCCGTTTTCCTCAACGTAATTTCTTCCTGTCTTACCGTTTCTACCAGTTCTTTAATTTGCACGACCATATGCTCAAAGGACTCCGTCAGAGAAGTAATTTCTGCTGTTCCTTCAATCGTTTTAAACTCAAAATTATTTGTATCCTTTTCAAATTCTCGCATGGCATTGGCAAGTTCTTTCGCCGGATTTGAGAAAAGTTTTGAAAAGAAGCGGATAATGATAACCGTAAATAGTACAACTACAAGAAATATAACAAATAATGTTTTCATAATATGGTTGACTTTGTTCGTTATCATCTCATCAATATAACACACACTTATAATTTTCCACTCACAGTTATCCAATGACTGCACCGAGTAAATTGCGTCCTTCTCTATATGAGAGCCGTCTTCCAAATAATTATATTTTTCTTCCTTTAATCCCGCATAAATCAACTGTTGTTGCGGATGATAAATAATATTCCCTTTTTTGTCCGCTATGTAGCAGTATCCATGCTGTCCTATTCCGACTTCATCAATATAGTTTGCAATCTGCGAAAACTGAATATCCAGTGCAATCTGAATCGTTTCACCATCAGCATTTTTCATATATTCCGAAATCGTAACGACCCATGGATAGTATTCTACAAATAAGGATGACACATGAGGCTTTGAAATATTTAATGTATCCTCCCCATTTTTAGAGATATTTGAATTAAAAGAAAGATTTTTAAAAATATTTTGTTTTAATTTTCCCCTATCAGACCACGCCTTTAACAAATTTCCTTGTTCATCATAAGTTGTAATCGCCACAATATCTTTTCGGATACCGATTAAATTATTTAGGTATATGTCCGCTTCATTTTCTCCCTGACTAATATTTTTCTTAATCATTTCCATCAGAACGTCCATATCACTCGTATAATTTTCGACTGTATTTTTTACCTGTAAAATAGCCTGCTCGCTACTTGTAACAACGCTCTCTTCCGTTGTGTTTTTATAAATATTAACGAAAGTAAAGAAAAACATCAGTGTCAGAACAAGTACTATTACGACAACAATGCCTGTAAGCATCTCCGAAAGAGAGATTTTTTTCATTATATTTCGCTTATTCTTTGTTTTCTTCATGATTTCTCCTACAAGCATTCGGAGACATTCCCGTATACTTTTTAAAACAGTAACTAAAGTAATGTTGATCGTTATATCCACATTTTTCTGCTATTTCTCTAATTTTCATTGAAGTACAGAGAAGTAATTCCTCTGCTTTTTCAATTCTTCTCTTTGTCAGTAAATCTTTAAATGTACTTCCGTTTTCCCGTTTAATTACCGCACTAAGATAATTCGGGCTTACCGAGTTTTCACTACTTACATCGGACAGAGAAAGGTTGGGATCCATATACTGCTCATTTATAATTCTAATTGTATTTTCACATAACACTTCACTACTCTTTTTTCTCTGTTCCGATACAATGTTTCGTGCCATTAAACAAATTTCCTCATAATATTTTAATGCTGATTCTGTGCTTCCTGTCAGCACCGGCATATTATAAAACGCAAAATTTGTCTGTATCTTCTGCACTGCATCATTTCCTGCAACTGCATACACAACCTGAAAAACAGATGCAATAAGTTGTACGAAAATAAAATTGATTGCCATTTTGGCGACTTTTTTCTGCTCAATCAATTTTCCAAAAGAAATAAAATACTCATGTATTTCCTCTTGGCTTCCGCTTCGGATTAAATTTTCAATATCCTGTATCGTCTGCTGTACCAATTCCTGATCAAGCGTGTCCATTCTCTCCTCATCACCAATAAAATGAATATTTCTCCTGTTTTTCTTGGAATAACTTATGGCATTCATCGCCTCCAAATAACATTCATGAATACAAGATAAATCTTCTCCTACACGACTTACCCCTATTCTACAGTTCAACCCCATAATTCTCTGTACACTTTGGCTTATATCTTCTACGATGATGTGAAGATATTTATTAAATCCCGCATTGGTTGCACTTAGAAGTGAAACAACCTTTCCCTGCATATATACGCTGGAATGTTTGATATATTTTTTTAAAATCGAATCAATGGCATTGACACTTGTTCTATCTGTACAAACTTCTCCATCCTCATTCAAAATACGTGTTACAAGGACGACATATTTCAACACATCTAAGTTGCCCGACTCAAGCACACCGCACTCCACCGCTTTTTCTGCCAGTCTTCTTTTTTCATCCTCAGAACGCTCTTTTTGAAAACTGTCCAATAATAAAGGCATTAAAAATTCAGATTTTTCCATTTTCTCTGTGCTTGGTGTTTTCGTCGCAAATTCTTCAAATTTTCTTTCAATCTTCAGTTTTATATTTTTTAATTCTTTTGTAATTTCCTCTGATGAAATTGGTTTCAGCATATAACTTACGATATTGTACTGAATTGCCTGCTGTGCATAAGAAAAATCATCATATCCGCTTAAAAATGCAATCTGAATGGTTGGTCTTATTTCCCTTACCTGCCTTGCCAGTTCAATTCCTGATATAAACGGCATTTTTACGTCTGTTAACAATAAATCCGGTTCTAATTTTTCGACAAGTTCCAAAGCATCTTCTCCATTTGCCGCTTCTCCTACAACTTTAAATCCAATATCTTCCCAATCAATTTTTCTAATCAGAGAACGTCTGATTTCTTCTTCATCGTCTGCAATGATTACTGTATACATTGACTCTTTCCTTTCTGTTTAGGCTGATAAATTTCTGAGCCTATCGCCCCCACAACGATAATAACTGCACCTGCTATCTGTAAACCTGTTAAATGTTCATGGAAAACAAAAAAACCCGCAAGAGTTCCGACAACAACTTCCAAAGCAGAAAGTATACTTGTTGTAGTAGCCTCCACATATTGTGTTGATTTTACACAGGCAACATTTGCCACCATTGTACATAAAATTCCAATTCCAAATAAATCCCACAGTAAATTTGTCATCGGTACTTTTGAAATATGTTCGATAACTGCTCCTACATCCATTCCAAACAGCAATACAAATGCCGCTCCCAAAAATCCATAAACAAGTAACGTATCTCTATCATACTCTTTTGCAAAAAATTTCGGAAGTAAAATTTGCAATGCAACACCTATTCCATTTACAATCCCCGCCAAAATTCCAATTGCGTCCAACTTAATGTTTCCGGCTCCGATAATGTTTGCTACAAGTACCGCTCCGGTAAAACATATAAAAATTGTAACTATTTTACTTTTTTCCAATTTTTCTCTAAACATAACCGTACTGAGAATTGCCACCCAAATTGGACTCATAAACATTAATACCGTTGCAACTCCAACCGGAATTCTTGATACGGACACACTGTAACTGACAAAACTTATGCTATAGGCAATTGCTCCGTAAAGCACACAGATAATAAGCCCTTTTAAATTAATTTTTAATGCTGACGGGTTTTTAACAAGTAAAAACAGAAAATATGCTGCTCCCGCCAACGCGCATCGAAAAAAGGAAATCTCTATGTTTGAGAATTGATAGTGGGATAAATCTCTCACGAAAATTCCCATAATTCCCCACATTACAGCCGTTATGACTGCCAGTATAATTCCTTTACTTCTCTGATTCATTTTCATTATCTCCGCTTTTGTAAATTACTTTATTTTCTTTAATCGTCATCACCACTTTAATGTCTGCAAGTTTTTCCTTTTCTGTTTCCAATGGATTTTTATTTAAAACAACAAAATCCGCATATTTTCCTTCCTCTATTGTTCCCTTTTCATTTTCCTCCGAATACTGATATGCAGCATAACTTGTAACTGCTTTCAGCGCATCCAATACAGAAACACATTGATTTTTCCCAATGCTCTGTCCCGTTTTTGATACTCTGTTTACAGCAGCTGAAATGGTACGCATCATATCCGGCGGAACAACCGGAGTATCCTGATGAAATGTATATTTCATTTTTAAATCTACCGCATCTTTTACCGGTGAAATCTGACTACCTCTTTCTTCACCAAAATTTTTCAAATGAATATCTCCCCAATAATATGTGTGGGCAACGAAGAAACTTGGTATCATCCCAATATCTGCCATTCTCTTTAATTGGTCTTTTCTTACAAGTTGTGCATGAACCATAACTGCACGATAAATATCTTTTTCTTTTTGCTCTTTTAATACCTGCTCAAACATAGAAACATACTGTTCTGCAGCCGCATCTCCGTTACAGTGTGCAAGTAACTGTTGTTTTTTATCTAATGCAAGACAAATATATTTTTTTAATTCTTCATCACTATGAATTGGATATCCACGGTAATCGTCTTCATTTTCATATGGCTTTGTCATCCACGCTGTTTTTCCCTGCGGAGAACCGTCCAAAAATACTTTAAATCCTCCAAGTTTAAAATGATTCTGATACTTGTTTGCATACGCCTTTTCTTCTTCAAATATATTTTCTGCCGTCATTATATCGGCATAACCGACTACATCCAAATATAATTTCCCGGTGGATGCCGCATACTGAAGTAGTTGAAATAACGGTTTTCCTACCATTCCGTCCTGGACGGTTGTCACCCCATAACTTGCATACATTTTCTGTGCTTCCTGTATACAAGAAATTAACGTTTCCACAGACTGCATCGGAAGTTTTGACTGAAAATCCAAAAATACCTTTTCTTCCATGTATCCGTCAGGAATATTTGTTCCTTCTATTCTTCCGTATTTTCCTCCTGCACAATCCTTTGTATTTTCATCAATCTTCTGTATTTCCAAACCCTTGCTATTTGTCACCGCCATATGTGATGACGCATGGACAATAAGTACCGGATTTGTATCACTAATCTGATTTAAAATATATTTATCAGGATGGCGTCCTTCCCGTAAAAAATTCTGGTCATAATTACTGCCTATAATCCATGTATCATCAGATAATTTTCTTTTTTCTTTAAAGTTTTTCATCGCCTTTACAATATCTGCAAAATCTTTACAAGAAGATAAATCACACTGTGTCATTGCATTTGCCGTCCCTACAAAATGTGAGTGAGCATCAATAAATGCAGGAAGCATTGTTCTCCCTTGTAAATCAACAGTTTCATCTCCTTCATTTCGCAGCGCCAGTACTTTTTCCTGTTTTCCAACAGAAAGGATTCGACCATGTTCTACACATACCGCCTCTGCACATAGTGAAGTTTCATCCATTGTAATTATTTTTCCGTTAATATAAAAAGTTTTCATACATCCTCCCACAGTTCTGATATAGCAGAAAATCAGAGTGGATATGGAATATTTCTTCCTATCCTCTCTGATTTTTCTATTTTATTCCACTGTTTCCTCCGGATTTTCTTCCAACTCCGAAGAAGTTTCTCTTACTTTTGCAATGCTTGCAACCTTTTCATCTTCGTGTAAATTAATCAGTTTTACACCTGATGTAATACGTCCCAAAACGGAAATACTACTACATTCCATACGAATGATAATTCCTTCCGTGTTAATGATCATCACTTCATTGTCTTCATTGACTGCCTTAACACCGACTACATTTCCTGTTTTTTCTGTAATCTTATAACATTTTACACCTTTACCTCCACGGTTCTGACTTGTAAATTCACTCATCTCCGTGCGTTTTCCCATACCTTTTTCAGATACGATCAATAGATGTTCTCCCTGTGTATTTAACTGCATTCCGACAACTTCATCTCTATCGCCTAGATTCATTCCCCTCACTCCCATGGAAGTTCTTCCTGTTGAGCGGACGTCTTTTTCATTGAAACGTATACACTGACCGTATTTTGTCACTAAAATAATATCTTTTTCATTATCTGTCGCTTTTACTTCGATTAATTCGTCTTCTTCACGAAGTGTAATTGCAGCAAGTCCTGTTTTTCTTACGTTTGCATAATCCGTAATCGGTGTTTTCTTCACAAGACCTTTCTTTGTCGCCATAAACAGATATTCACCCTGCACATATTCTTTGATTGGAATAATTGCAGTAATCTTTTCTTCCGGCATTAACTGAAGTAAGTTAATAATTGCTGTGCCTCGCGCTGTTCTGCTTGCTTCCGGAATTTCATATGCTTTCAAACGGTACACACGACCTGTGTTCGTAAAGAACATAACATAGTGATGAGTACTTGTCATAAACAGATCCTCAATGTAGTCCTCCTCGAGAGTCTGCATTCCCTTTATACCCTTACCGCCTCTGTTCTGACTCTTAAATGTATCTACCGTCATACGTTTAATATAACCAAGTTTTGTCATTGTAATAACAACATTTTCTCTCGGAATTAAATCTTCCATGGAAATATCATACTCATCAAATCCGATTGATGTTCTTCTCTCATCACCGTATTTATCACGGATAATGATAATCTCTTCTTTGATAACACCCAACAATAACTTTCTGTCTGCAAGAATTGCTTTCAACTCTCCAATACGTTTCATCAGTTCCGCATATTCTGTTTCGAGTTTTTCTCTTTCTAATCCTGTTAATGCACGCAATCTCATATCAACGATTGCCTGTGCCTGCACTTCTGTTAAATCAAACGCTGCAATCAAGCCTTCTTTGGCAATCTGCGTTGTCTTAGAGCCCCTTATAATTCTGATGACTTCATCAATATTATCAAGGGCAATTAATAATCCCTGCAAAATATGAGCTCGTTCTTCTGCCTTGTTTAACTCATATTTTGTTCTTCTTGTTACCACTTCTTCCTGATGTTTTAGGTAGTGGTTTAACATATCAAGAAGATTCATTACTCTTGGTTCATTATTTACTAGCGCAAGCATAATTACACCAAATGTATCCTGCATCTGTGTATGTTTGTATAATTGATTTAAAATTACATTTGCATTTGCATCACGGCGAAGTTCAATACAAATACGCATTCCTTCTCGATTTGACTGGTCACTTAAATCTGTAATACCGTCAATTTTCTTATCACGGACAAGTTCTGCGATTTTCTCTATCAATCTTGCTTTATTAACCATATACGGAAGTTCCGTTACAACAATACGGCTCTTTCCGTTCTGCATCGGTTCAATATCCGTCACTGCACGAACACGAATTTTTCCACGTCCTGTACGATATGCTTCCTCAATTCCTCTTGTGCCTAGAATTGTAGCGCCTGTCGGAAAATCAGGACCTTTTACAATCTGTAAAATATCCTCAATCGTTGTTTCTCCTGTTTCTTCAATCTGATCATCGATAATTTTTACAACCGCATTAATCACTTCTTTTAAGTTGTGCGGTGGTATATTTGTTGCCATTCCTACAGCAATTCCTGATGTTCCGTTTACAAGAAGATTTGGAAATCTCGCAGGAAGTACGGCAGGTTCTTTTTCTGTTTCATCAAAGTTTGGTACAAAATCAACAGTATCTTTGTTAATGTCTGCTGTCAGTTCCATTGAAATTTTACTTAAACGTGCCTCTGTATAACGCATTGCGGCAGCACCGTCGCCGTCCACAGAACCGAAGTTTCCATGTCCGTCTACAAGAGGGTATCTTGTAGACCATTCCTGAGCCATATTTACTAATGCACCGTAAATGGAACTATCTCCGTGCGGATGATATTTACCCATTGTATCACCGACAATACGAGCACATTTACGGTGTGGTTTGTCCGGCCCGTTGTTCAATTCTATCATCGAATATAAAATTCTTCTCTGTACAGGCTTTAATCCATCTCTGACATCAGGCAATGCACGGGAAGCGATAACACTCATGGCATAATCGATATATGAACTTTCCATTGTCTTTTTCAGGTCAACATCATGAACTTTATCAAAAATATTATCTTCCATTTTTCTTTCTCCTTCTCGCTATCCTAGACGTCTAAGTTCTGGACATATTTTGCATTTTCCTCAATAAATTCTCGTCTTGGCTCTACTTTATCGCCCATAAGGGTTGTAAATGTCAAATCAAGTTCTGAAGATGTTTCCTCGTCCATTGTAACACGGAGCAATACTCTGTGTTCAGGTGACATTGTTGTTTCCCACAACTGTTCTGCATCCATCTCTCCAAGACCTTTATATCTCTGAATCTTATTATTTCCGTCCCTTCCCACTTCCGTAAGAATTTGGTTTAACTCTTCATCGCTGTACGCATACCATACTTTTTTGTTTTTCTCAAGTTTGTAAAGAGGCGGCTGCGCAAGATAAACATATCCCTCTTTAATCAAATCCGGCATAAAACGATACAGGAAAGTCAACAATAATGTACTGATATGAGCGCCGTCTACATCGGCATCCGTCATGATAATGATTTTATGATAACGCAATTTTGAAATGTCAAAATCATCGTGAATTCCCGTACCGAAAGCAGTAATCATCGCTTTGATTTCCGCATTGGCATAAATTTTATCTAATCTTGCTTTCTCCACATTCAAAATTTTCCCACGAAGAGGAAGAATTGCCTGTGTAGCTCTATCTCTCGCAGTTTTTGCCGAACCGCCGGCAGAATCACCCTCTACAATGTAAATTTCGCAATTTGCCGGATCCTTATCCGAACAATCTGCAAGTTTTCCCGGAAGTGACATTGTTTCTAAAGCAGATTTTCTTCTCGTTAAATCTCTTGCCTTTCTTGCCGCTTCTCTTGCACGTTGTGCCATAACGGATTTTTCTACCGTCATTTTTGCAACATTCGGATTTTGTTCTAAAAATATTTGTAACTGTGTGCTGACAATATTGTCCACTGCACCTCTCGCTTCACTGTTACCTAATTTCTGCTTTGTCTGACCTTCAAACTGAGGGTCGCCGATTTTTACACTTACAATGGCAGTAAGCCCCTCTCTTATATCTTCTCCTGAAAGGTTTGGCTCACTGTCTTTTAATAGTCTGTTTTTTCTCGCATAGTCATTAAATGTTTTTGTGAGGGCATTTCTAAATCCGACAATATGTGTTCCCCCTTCCGGAGTTGTAATATTATTTACAAAACCGTAAGTATTGTCGCTGTAGGAATCATTGTGCTGCATGGCAACTTCAACTGCAACACCATCCTTCTCACCTTCACAATAAATGATTTGTTCATATAGCGGTGTTTTGCTTTTGTTTAAGTATGTTACAAATTCCTTAATACCGCCTTCATAGTGAAATGTCTTCTCAACCCGTTCTTCAGGACGTTCGTCTGCAAGAATAATTTTTAAATTTCTTGTTAAGAATGCCATCTCTCTGAAACGTTGTTTTAATGTATCATAATCGAAAATTGTTTCTTCAAAAATTTCTTTATCCGGTAAAAATGTTACTTTCGTTCCTGTTTTTTCTAGGTCACAAGTGCCTGTAACTTCCAGTTTATACATTACATGACCTCTCTCGTAACGCTGTTTAT
This sequence comes from Faecalimonas canis, assembly GCF_054601575.1. Classification (NCBI taxonomy): domain Bacteria; kingdom Bacillati; phylum Bacillota; class Clostridia; order Lachnospirales; family Lachnospiraceae; genus Faecalimonas; species Faecalimonas canis. The sequence continues at coordinate 18,662 of NZ_BAAHSI010000011.1, forward strand.
AAACTTTTCCGTCCTTGTAAATTTCTACTTCAAGCCATTCTGAAAGTGCATTTACAACCGATGCACCTACACCGTGAAGTCCTCCGGATACTTTGTATCCTCCTCCACCGAATTTACCGCCTGCATGAAGGACCGTAAACACAACTTCAACCGCCGGAAGTCCCGCTTTATGATTAATTCCCACAGGGATACCACGCCCATTATCAATAACCGTAATGGAATTATCTTTGTTAATTGATACATAAATTGTATCACAATACCCTGCAAGCGCCTCATCAACCGCATTGTCTACAATTTCGTACACCAGATGGTGAAGTCCTCTTACCGATGTACTTCCAATGTACATTCCCGGTCTTTTTCTTACCGCTTCCAATCCTTCCAGTATTTGAATCTGATCTGCACCATATTCTGTACTCATATAAATCCTCCTAATTTTCTTTCTTTACCTGTCCGCCATTAACATGAAATACTTTATTTATCAAAAAGCGTCTGTTGACAAATTCATCTACACCTGTACAGGTGATGATTGTCTGTATATTGCTTATACTGTCCAATAAATAATTCTGCCTATTTTTATCCAACTCCGATAATACATCGTCAAGAAGTAAAATAGGAGTATCGTGAATTAACAGTTTTACCAATTCTATTTCCGAAAGTTTTAAAGACAATGCCGCTGTCCGTTGTTGACCCTGCGATCCGAATTTTCGAATATCTAAATCACCTGTCTTAAAACATATATCATCCCGATGCGGTCCTACAGACGTACTTTTCATTCTAATGTCCCTCTCTCTATTTTTCTGAATTGCCTCAGAAAAATCCGCATCTCCAATGCTTTTCTCATAAAATAAATTTAATTTTTCTTTACCGCCGGTTAATTTTCCATGCACATCCTCAATAATCTCATTGATTTGTGCAATAAATTTTTCCCGCCTTTGCATAACTCTGTTTCCATAATGTGCCATTTGTATATCCCACACATCAAGAGTAGCAAGTAAATCATCTCTGCCGCAAATATCTTTCAGCAACTTATTTCTCTGATTGATAATCCGATTATAGTTTGACAAATCATTCAAATATACTTTATCCAATTGGGAAAGTTCCATGTCTATAAATCTTCGTCTTTCCGAAGGACCGTTTTTTATAATATTTAAATCCTCCGGCGAAAAAAACACAAGATGAATTACACCGAACAGTTCACTCGCCTTTCTGATCGGCATTTTATTGATAGCAATTCCTTTTGGGCTATTTTTCTTTAAGTGAATATCAATTTTAAATTCTATTCCCTTTTTCTCAATAACAGTTTCAATGTGAGATTCTTCCTGCCCGAACCGTATCATATCTCTGTCTTTCGTTCCCCTGTGGGACTTTGTTGTCCCTGATAAATAAATTGCCTCCAAAATATTTGTCTTTCCCTGTGCATTATCGCCGTAAAGAATATTTGTTGCATTATCAAAATCAAGGTTTAACAAATCATAATTTCTAAAATTTTTAAGTTTCAAAGATTTAATAATCATTTTTCTATCTGAATTTCTTCTCCGTCAAAAAAGACAATATCTCCGTCATACAGTTTTCTTCCTCTTCTTGTATCCACTTCTCCGTTGACCTGAACAAGTCCGTCCTGAATGACTTCTTTTGCCTCGACGCCGGACTCAACAAGTCCGGCTGCTTTTAACGCCTGTCCTAATTTAATAAATTCATCTCTTAATTTTATTTTTTCCATCTCTACACCACCGCACTAAAATTTACCGGTAAAATCAGGTAAATGTAACTTTCTTTTTCATCTCTGATAAAACAAGGTGCTTTCGCATTTGTCAGATAAATATTAATCTCTTCATCCTCTATAACACGAAGTGCATCCATCAAAAATTTAGGATTAAATCCAATCAATAAATCTTTACCTTCTTTGGCAATCAGAATATCCTCGTTCATTGAACCGAGTTGAGATTGAATCTTTAATTCCATTGTATCATCGCCGATATTAATGATAATCGGTTTCTTATCTCCTTCTTTGACAAGAAGCATTGCCCTGTCGATACAGTTTAACAATTCTTTCTTATTCACTCTTACTTTAGTTTCATAATCACTTGAAAGCATTTGATCTATTTTGAAATATTCTCCCTCAATCAAACGGGATACAACAACTGTTCTGTCAAATTCAAATACAATATGATTATCCGTAAAATAAATATTTGCCTTGCTTTCTACTTCACCTGAAAGGATTTTACTAACCTCAATCAAAGTTTTTCCCGGAACAATCACTTTTCTCGATGTATAATTATTCATCAATTCTACTTTTCTGATAGAAATGCGGTGTCCGTCCAGCGCGACCACTTTCAGAATACTCTCATTAATTTCAAACAATTCTCCGGTCATTAATTTATTACTGTCATGATCAGAAATTGTAAAGATGGTCTGTCGTATAATTTCTTTTAAAGTAAATTGCGACAATTCTACCGGTTCTTCTTTTTCGATATAAGGCAGATAAGAAAATTCTTCTCCTGACTTTCCTGCAATATTGAATTTTGCTTTTTCACAAGTAATCAATGTCTGAAGGTTTGGTTGGGTTTCAATAACAACTTCATTATCAGGTAATTTTCTAACAATTTCAGAAAAGATTTTTGCATCAATGGCAATTAACCCTTTCTCAATAATGTCACCTTCAATAATTGTTTCGATACCAAGTTCCATATCATTTGCTGTCAACTTAATAATATCTGTTGTAGCATCTATCAGAATACATTCAAGTATAGGCATTGTTGTTTTTGAAGGTACTGCTTTCGAAACAATGCTTACACCTTTAACTAGATTTGATTTTGTACAAATAATTTTCATGTGTTGTTAACTCCTTTCACAATCCCCATAGAGAGTAAATAATATAAAAGATATCCGCCTTATTCGCCGTAGGGGCTGGGGATATGTGGATAACTCCCCTTAAACCTGTAAATAAAAGCATTCTAAGGTTGGATAAGTATGTTCATATCTGCTTTATAATGTGTGTAACCTTTAAGGATAACTTTTAAACCGGGTTTAACTTTTTCTTAATAATGTCAATTGTATTGTTAAGTGTATCGTTAGTTTTCAACTCAGCCTTAATTTTATCCACACCGTGATTAATAGTGGAGTGGTCACGACCGCCAAGAATAATTCCAATGGATTTTAAAGGCGTATCTATCATTGTTCGGCAAAGATACATGGCAATTTGTCTTGGCATAACAATTTCTGAGTTACGTTTACCGCTCTTTAAGTCGGCAACGGATACGTTAAAGTGTTCTGCAACAACATCTATAATTAAATCAATCGTGATAGTACGATTTTCATTCGGTGAAATAATATCTTTCAAAGCTTCCGCGGCAAGAGGAATATCAATTTCTTTGGAAGAATTATAGTTCAGTTTATAAAGGGCAATTAACTTATTTAAAGACCCTTCCAATTCTCGAATATTTGATTTAACGTTGTTAGCTATATATTCCACAACATCATCAGGAATGTGATAAACATCTAAATTATCCAGTTCGATTTTTTTCTGAAGAATAGCCATTCTTGTTTCATAATCCGGTGAAGAAATATCGGCGATAAGTCCCCACTCAAAACGGGTACGAAGGCGCGCTTCCAGTGTTTCAAAGTCTTTAGGCGGCTTATCACTGGAAAGAATAATCTGTTTTCCTGATACATGAAGGTGGTTAAAAGTATGGAAAAATTCTTCCTGTGTACTTTCTTTACCTATGATAAACTGAACGTCATCGATTAAAAGAACATCGATATTACGGTATTTTTCTCTAAATGAAGTCATTGTAGATTCATTTCCTGTACGACCGCTTTTAATTGCTTCGATCAGTTCGTTTGTAAATGTTTCACTTGTAACATATAACACCTTTTTTGTAGGGTCTTCTTCTAATATAAAGTGGGCGATTGAGTGCATAAGGTGGGTTTTACCCAATCCTACACCTCCATATAGAAATAGAGGATTGTACACTTCGCCGGGAGATTCGGCAACTGCCAGAGAAGCCGCATGGGCAAACTGGTTGTTATTACCTACGACAAAAGTATCAAAGGTGTATTTATGATTTAGGTTGGCTTGTTCAATAATGGTCTTAATTTTTTGATTTTCTTCTTTTGTTTCTGTTTTCTTTATATCGTCTTCACAAATAAAAACTACATTATATTCCTCATCTGTTACTTCGGCGATACAAACACGCAAAGGAAGTTCGTATTTATGTTTTATGTGGTCGATACTTGCTTTTAACTCACATAGAAGAAAAACGGTATTGTCCTTTACTTCATGAACCTTTAGAGGTTTAATCCATGTATTAAAAGACACATTTGAAAGCCCATATTCAATTCTTAATTTTTCAATAATTTCACTCCACTTTTCCTTGACGATATTCATATTAACGACTCCTAATTCTTGCATTTGTGCATAGTACACCTACTATACCTATACTATAATACAGTATATTTTACATCAAAATTGGTGTTTAAGCAATGAAAAATCATGTGGATAACTTTATAAACACGGAAAATCCCAGTAAAATAGGGGAAAACTATAAAGGAAAAAAAGAAAATACACATAAAATTAACACTATATCCCCGAAATATCCACAAGTTATCCACACAATGTGGATAATGTGGAGAAATGAAAAAAATAGTATAAAATTGTAGGTTTTGCTTGACGAAAAGCGGTTTTATAACTATAATTAAAAGCGATGTCTTTAAAAAATAATATACTTATATATATAGTATAGGTTTGAGTTTAAGGAGGTGGATATCAATGAAAATGACATTCCAACCAAAAAAGAGATCTAGAGCGAAAGTTCACGGATTCAGAGCAAGAATGAGCACAGCAGGTGGAAGAAAAGTTTTAGCTGCCAGAAGAGCAAAAGGAAGAAAGAAATTATCAGCGTAGGCCGCATATATGTGGCCTTTTCTTCTATAAAAATTGGGAGATGAAAGATGCAATTTTCCGAATCTTTAAAGAAAAACAGAGATTTTCAAATCGTATATAAGCGTGGCAAATCGTACGCAAATAAATATTTGGTTATGTATAAGAAACCAAACGGTTTAAATAAAAACAGAATAGGAATTTCGGTAAGTAAAAAAGTAGGAAATAGTGTGGTAAGACACAGACTAACTCGTTTGATTAGAGAAAGTTATCGACTACAAGAAAGTAAAATGCAATGTGGATATGATATAGTTGTGATTGTGAGGGCATCGGCGAATGACAAATCGTATAGAGAAATAGATAGCGCCCTAGTCCACTTGGCTAAACTTCATCATATATATAATCTGATGGAAAAGAAAAATGGAGATGGAATAAGTGAAGAAACTGCTTATAATGCTAATTAAGTTTTATAGAAAATATTTATCCGGATTGAAAGTAAGAACGCACTGTATTTATATACCAACCTGTTCAGAGTATGGGTTAGAGGCAATTGAGAAGTACGGTGCTTTTAAGGGAAGTATTCTTACAATATGGAGAATTATGCGTTGTAATCCATTTTCAAAAGGGGGATATGACCCCGTACCTTAAAGTGCAGTAGGAGGAAAAAATATGACTGGTACATTATTAACACAGGCAACTACGCCAATCATTGGACGGATAGCATGGTTGCTCGGAAAATTAATGGACGGTATCTTTAATGTAATGAGCAGTTTATTCGGTATTGAAAATATCGGTATCTGTATTATTATCTTTACAATTATTATTTATACATTATTAATACCGTTGACAATTAAACAGCAGAAGTTTTCAAAAATGTCTGCGGCAATGAATCCTGAACTTCAGGCAATTCAGAAAAAATACAGAGGAAAAAGAGATCAAACGTCCGTGCTGAAAATGCAGGAAGAAACACAGTTGGTTTATGATAAATATGGAACATCACCAACAGGCGGATGTGGTTCATTATTAATTCAATTTCCTATTTTATTGGGACTTTGGCAGGTAATTCAGAATATTCCGGCATATGTAGGCGGAGTTAAAGATGCTTATTTACCGCTTGTAAAATCCATTATGGCAACAGACGGTTACCAGAAGATTATGGAAGGTATCGGAAAAGCCTCTCCTATATTAATCGACCCGAAACATTTTGATTATACAAAAACAAATACAATTATTGACGTATTATATAAATTTCAGGATAGCACTTGGGATACACTTGCAGATAAATTTAGTAATTTGGATTCCGTTATTGAAAGCACACATCAGAATGTACAGCATTTAAATAGTTTTCTTGGAATTAATCTTGCAGAAACACCTAAAACAATGTTTATGGATGGAATTAAGACGGGTGCGTTAGTATTAATTGTTGTAGCGTTAATTATTCCTGTTTTATCAGGTCTTACACAGTGGCTCAGTATTAAGTTGACATCAACAGCATCAACAACACAGACAGCAGATAATCCGATGGCAAGTCAGATGAAAATGATGAACGTGATGATGCCTATGTTATCAGTATTTATGTGTTTCACATTCCAAGCCGGTTTAGGTTTGTACTGGATTGCCAGTGCGGTTGTCCGATGTGTGCAGCAGTTGATTATTAATAAGTATTTGGAAAAAATATCAGTAGATGATTTGATTGCTAAAAATGTAGAGAAAGTGAAAAAGAAACGTGAGAAAAAAGGAGCATCTGCTAAGAATATTAACGAAATGGCTCAAAGAAACGTAAGAAACATTCAGGAGCCAAATGTGAATAAGATGACAGATGCTGAAAAAGAAGAGCGTTTAAAGAAAGCAGCGGAAGCAAATAAAAATGCTAAAGCGGGAAGTCTTGCATCAAAGGCAAACATGGTAAAGAGATTTAATGAGAATAACTAAGGGGGTTTCATTATGAATGAAATTACAGTATCGGCAAAAACATTGGACGATGCGATTACAGAGGCTCTTATTCAGTTAGGCGCTACAAGCGATCAGGTTGAATACGATGTAATTGAAAAAGGAAGTGCCGGATTTCTTGGAATAGGAAGTAAACAGGCAGTTATTAAGGCATGGAGAAAAGTTGAAACACCTGTTGTAGAAGAGATAAAAGAAGAAATTAAACAAGAGATAAAAGAAGAAAAAGAACTTACTGTTGAGAAAAAAGTTGTTGAAGAACATCCTGTAAAAGAACATAACGAGCATAAACTTGGGGCGGTGGAAAAAACAACTGTATCAGTTTGCGAAGCATTTTTACATGATGTATTAAAAACAATGGGAATGGAAGTTGAAATCGTTTCTCATATTGACGAAGAAGGTGCGTTAAATATTGAAATGAAGGGTGAAAATATGGGAATCCTTATCGGAAAAAGAGGACAGACTTTAGATTCACTTCAATATTTAACAAATCGTGTTGCAAATAAATCACAAGAAGAATATGTTCGTGTGAAATTAGACACAGAAAATTATCGTCAAAGAAGAAAAGAAACATTGGAAAATCTTGCAAAGAATATTGCATATAAAGTTAAGAGAACAAAAAAATCAGTTTCTCTTGAGCCGATGAATCCTTATGAAAGAAGAGTAATTCATTCAGCATTACAGGGCGACAAATATGTATCTACGCACAGCGAAGGTGAAGAACCATACAGACGCGTAGTTGTAACATTGGCAAGAAGATATTAAGAATAAAGGCGGCATCTTTTATAAAGAGGCTGCCTTTTTTGAAAGGAAGATTTCTTATGAAAAAAGATACGATTGTGGCAATTGCAACGGCGATGTCCAGTGCGGGAATCGGCATTGTCAGAATAAGCGGAAACGAAGCGATAGAAATTATTCAAAAAATATTCAGAGGGAAAAAAGAGAAGAATTTTGAGGAAGAAAAAACATATACAATTCATTACGGATATATTGCTGATGGGGAAGAAATCATTGATGAAGTATTAGTTATGCTGATGAAAGCACCTCATAGTTACACCGGAGAAGATACGGTAGAAATAGATTGTCACGGCGGAATTTATGTAGTGAAAAAAATTATGGAAACTGTTATTAAATATGGTGCAAGACCAGCGGAGCCGGGAGAATTTACAAAAAGAGCATTTTTAAACGGAAAAATGGATTTATCACAGGCAGAGGCAGTTATTGATATTATTGATTCAAAAAATGAGTATGCCTTGAAGAGTTCCGTAAGTCAACTGAAAGGCTCGGTGCAGAAGAAAATTAAGGAAATTAGAGAAGAAATTCTATATCATACGGCATTTATTGAAACAGCGTTGGATGATCCGGAGCATATTAGCGTAGATGGTTATGGGGAAACATTAAAAGAAGTTGTAGATAAACTGCTGGAAGAAATCGACAGGTTGCTGATAAGTGCAGATAATGGTAGAATAATCAAGGAAGGAATTAAGACGGTTATTGTTGGAAAACCAAATGCCGGAAAATCATCCCTGCTAAATGTCCTTGTAGGTGAGGAACGTGCTATTGTTACCGATATTGAGGGAACGACAAGAGATGTTTTGGAGGAAAATATTCAACTACAAGGCGTAAGTCTTAATATTATGGACACAGCGGGAATTCGAGAAACAAAAGATATTGTGGAAAAAATCGGAGTAGATAAGGCGAAAAATCATGCCAGTGAAGCGGATTTGATTATTTATGTGGCGGATGCGTCCAGACCGCTTGATACAAATGATGAGGAAATTATCGAGATGATACAGGATAAACAGGCAATTGTTCTGTTAAATAAATCTGACTTGGAAATGGTTGTAACAAAAGAAGAATTGCAAAAAAAACTGGACAAACCGATGATTATCATTTCTGCAAAAGAAGAGCAGGGAATAAAAGAACTGGAAGAAACGTTAAAAGAAATGTTTTTCCATGGAGATATTTCTTTCAATGATGAAGTGTATATTACAAATATAAGACATAAAACGGCACTTCAAGATGCGGCGGAAAGCCTTAAAAAAGTGCTTATCAGCATAGAAAATGGAATGCCTGAAGACTTTTACTCCATTGATTTGTTAGATGCATATGAGTCACTTGGAAGTATTACGGGCGAAACGATAGGAGAAGATTTGGTAAATGAAATATTCAGCAAATTCTGTATGGGAAAATAAAGATGAATACGATGTTGTTGTAATCGGAGCGGGGCACGCCGGCTGTGAAGCAGGGCTTGCCACGGCAAGACTCGGATTAAAAACGATTGTATTTACGGTAAGTATAAATAGCGTTGCCCTTATGCCATGTAATCCAAATATCGGCGGGACATCAAAAGGGCATCTAGTAAGGGAAATTGATGCTTTAGGCGGAGAAATGGGAAAGGTAATTGATAAAACATTTATTCAGTCTAAGATGTTAAATAAATCAAAAGGACCTGCCGTGCATTCATTAAGAGCGCAGGCGGATAAAGCGCAGTATAGTAAAACAATGCGGTGCGTGTTGGAAAATCAGGAAAATTTAGAATTAAAACAGGCGGAAGTAACGGATATTTTGGTGGAAAATGGAAAAGTAACCGGTGTTCAGACATATTCGGGTGCAATTTATCATTGTAAAGCAGTTGTTTTATGTACGGGAACATACTTAAAATCAAGATGTATTTACGGTGATATCAGTAATGAAACAGGTCCTGACGGTTTACAGGCTGCCAATTATCTAACAGATTGTCTGAAAAGTCTTGGTATTGAAATGTATCGTTTTAAGACAGGGACACCTGCAAGGATTGATAAAAATTCTATTGATTTTAGTAAAATGGAAGAGCAGTTTGGTGATGAGAGAGTTGTTCCGTTCTCCTTTACGACAAATCCGGAGGACATACAGATTGAACAGGCATCTTGTTGGCTTACTTATACAAATGAAAAAACGCATGATATTATCCGTAAAAATTTAGACCGTTCACCTTTATTTTCAGGGATGATTGAGGGAACAGGACCACGTTATTGTCCGTCTATAGAAGACAAAGTTGTAAAATTTGCGGATAAAAACAGACATCAAGTATTTATTGAACCGGAAGGATTGGACACAAATGAGATGTATATTGGAGGAATGTCCAGTTCACTGCCGGAAGACGTACAGTATGAAATGTACAGAAGTGTTCCGGGCTTGGAAAATGCAAGAATTATGCGAAATGCCTATGCCATTGAATATGATTGCATAGATGCAAGACAACTATATCCGACACTGGAGTTTAAGAAAATAGAAGGGCTTTACAGTGGAGGACAATTTAACGGAAGTTCGGGATATGAGGAAGCGGCAGCACAAGGATTAATTGCAGGAATTAATGCGGCATTGAAACTTCTCGGACGGGAACAGATTGTTATAGACCGCTCAGAAGGATATATAGGTGTTTTGATTGATGATTTGGTAACAAAAGAAAGTCATGAACCGTATCGTATGATGACTTCCCGTGCAGAGTATCGCTTGTTATTAAGACAGGATAATGCAGACCAAAGATTAACGGAGATTGGCTATAAAGTGGGATTGATCTCAAATGATAGGTATTCTCATTTGAAAGAAAAGGAAAAGCAAATTGCTCAGGAAGTTGAACGAGTTAAACATACAAATATAGGAGCAAATGCAAAAGTACAGGAAGTTTTGGAAAAGTATGGAAGTACACCACTTAATTCGGGGACAACTTTAGCAGAATTAATAAGAAGACCGGAGTTGAATTATGAGGCACTTGCACCTATTGATGCGAAGAGAGAAAAATTGAGCGATGAAGTAATTGAACAGGTAAATATCAGCATTAAATATGAAGGATATATTACACGGCAGATGAAGCAGGTAGAACAGTTTAAAAAATTGGAAACGAAACGTATTCCGGATGATATTGATTATGATGATGTAAAAAGCCTTAGAATTGAAGCGGTGCAAAAATTAAAACAGTATCGACCTATTTCTATTGGACAGGCATCTAGAATTTCGGGTGTTTCACCTGCGGATATTTCAGTACTTCTTGTATATATGGAACAGTGGGGAAAATAAGATGAGCAAATTATTTGAAGAAAAATTAGCACATTTAGATATAGTATTAGATGATGTACAGAAACAACAATTTCATCGATTTTATGAAATCCTTGTAGAGTGGAATAGTTTTATGAATTTAACAGGGATTACAGAGTATGAAGAAGTAAACGAAAAACATTTTGTGGACAGTGTATCTCTAGTAAAAGCGTTGGATGTATCAAAGGTAAAGACGGTGATAGACGTAGGAACTGGGGCGGGTTTTCCGGGGATTCCGCTAAAAATTGCATTTCCTCATTTAGAAATTGTTCTTTTAGATTCATTAAATAAAAGAGTGAAATTTTTAAATGAAGTGATTGAACAACTTGGATTGACTGGAATAAAAGCAATTCATGGAAGAGCGGAAGACTATGCGAAACAGAAAGAGTATAGAGAACAGTTTGATCTCTGTGTTTCACGAGCGGTAGCAAATCTTTCTACTTTATCAGAATATTGTCTTCCGTATGTAAATGTGGGTGGAATGTTTATTCCATATAAATCGGGAGAAATTGATTCGGAAGTAGAGGCGTCTAGGAAAGCGATTCATATTTTGGGAGGCAAACTTTCGGAAGTGATTAAATTTCAGTTGCCGGGAACAGACATTGGACGTTCATTTGTAAAAATAGAAAAAGTACAGAATACAAGTAAAAAATATCCAAGAAAAGCCGGATTACCGGCAAAAGAGCCACTTTTGTAAAGTGGCTCTTTTATTTATTCTGTTTCTAATAAAATCTGTAATTGTTCAATAAAGGTTTCGGGTTGTTCTATATGAGGAACAAAAAGAGATTTTTCAATATGGACAACTTCGATGGAAGGAAGTTTTTCCTGATATTGTTCTCCTATACACTTACATTCTTTTATATGTTCATCTCCTGAAATAATAAAAATACTATTATTTAAAGAATGCAAAGCGCTTATTACATTTGCGTTTAAATAGCGCCCTTTTATACTTGCAAAAACATATTTTGATGCGGAATTACAAGTGTGTGCAGACTCGTAATAATTTTGTATCAGTTCTTCGGATACTTTGTTGCTATTGTAATAGTATTCCTTTTCTAATAGGGAAGTAATATTTTTCTTTGTGAAAATAATATTATAAACCAAAGTACCAATAATATGTGTATTTAAAAGTAGTTTTAGTATTTTACTGTTTTTATTAGGTGATTTGTTTAATGATGCGAAAGAATGTGGAGAAACCATGACAATTTTATTTATAATGGTATCATCCATATAACACGCCATCAAAATAAATGAAGAAGATAATCCGCTTGCGACAATATCTGTCTTTTTACCGATTACCTGCTTAATAAAATCAGTAATTAACTGTACATATAAATAATTGGTGTATGTGATATTTGGCTTTTCTGAACGACCACAGCCAAGCAAATCTATTGTGTAAACCGTATTTGTTTTAGATAATTCCTTTACAATTTTATTCCATTCATATCCGGAATTCATTGAAGTTGTATCGTGAATGAGTAGCAGTGGTTTGCCTGTTCCGTGTTTTGTATAAAAAATTTTCCCGAAACGCCACTCATAATAGTTTCCCTTGATTTTATCTAAAACATTTTCAACAGTAGAAATAAAATAGATTAGTTTATTTATAATGAACATAACAAATGTAGTTATTGCTACAAATAAGGCGCAGTTCATTAATTTTTTCTTCCAGTTCATAAAATCACCTCGCATCTTTTTGTTTTTATTATACTACAGAATAAAGGACAAGGAAAGAAAATGTTTCACGTGAAACATTTTTGAGAAAAATCTTTTAAAAATAACAATGTTTCACGTGAAACATTGTAGATTTAAAAATAAAAAGGTGTTATAATTGGAAAGTGATAGAAAGGGGACTATACAAATGGGAAGAATAATAGCGATTGCGAATCAGAAAGGTGGAGTTGGAAAAACAACTACATCTATTAATTTGTCCGCTTGTTTGAGTGCTTTAGGAAAAAGAGTTTTGGCAATAGACATGGATCCACAGGGAAATATGACCAGTGGATTAGGAATAGATAAGGACAATGTGGAATATACTGTATATGATTTGATTATTGGAGAGGCTGATATTAAAGAAGTTATCTGCAAAGAAACTTTAGAAAATCTAGATGTTTTACCAACAAATATTGATTTGTCAGCAGCTGAGATTGAATTGATAGGAGTAGATAATAAAGAGTACATTATCAGAGATGCAGTAGATAAAGTAAAAGAAGACTATGATTTTATTATTATTGACTGTCCGCCGTCATTGAGTATGCTGACAATTAATGCAATGACAACAGCAGATACAGTTCTTGTTCCAATTCAATGTGAATATTATGCATTGGAAGGTTTAAGTCAGTTGATACATACGATAGATTTGGTAAAGGAACGTTTAAATCCTAAATTAGAGATGGAAGGCGTTGTCTTTACAATGTATGATGCCAGAACGAATTTATCACTTCAGGTTGTGGAAAATGTAAAAGAAAATCTCAATAAAGCAATCTATAAAACGATTATTCCAAGAAACATACGTTTAGCAGAAGCACCAAGTCATGGAATGCCAATTAATTTGTATGACCCGAAATCAGCAGGTGCAGAAAGTTATATGTTGTTAGCAGAAGAGGTAATTAATAAAGGAGAAGAATAATGGCGGTAAAACGTGGTGGTTTGGGAAAAGGACTGGACAGCCTGATTCCTGAGAAAAAAGAAGTAAAAACAAAACAGGAAAAACCTGTCAAAGCAGGTGAACAAATGATTAAATTATCATTAATTGAGCCAAATCGGTCACAGCCAAGAAGAATGTTTGAGGAGGACTCTTTGCTGGAATTGGCAGATTCAATTAAACAGTTTGGTGTATTACAACCGCTGCTTGTACAAAAAAAAGATGATTTCTATGAAATTATTGCAGGGGAAAGACGCTGGAGAGCGGCAAAACTTGCGGGAATAAAAGAAGTTCCGGTTGTTGTAAGAAAATATACAGATCAGGAAATGGTAGAAATTGCACTGATTGAAAACATACAAAGAGAAAACTTAAATCCGATAGAAGAAGCAATGGCATATAAACGCTTGTTAGAAGAGTTTTCGTTGAAACAGGATGAAGTAGCGGAAAGAGTTTCAAAAAGCAGAACAGCAGTAACAAATTCTTTGCGTCTGCTCAAGTTGAATGAAAAAGTACAGCAAATGATTATTGATGATATGATTTCCACAGGACACGCGAGAGCATTGCTTGCCATTGAAGATGAGGAACAACAATACCTTTTGGCAGACAAGATTTTTAATGAAAAATTAAGTGTGCGTGAAACGGAAAAATTAATTAAAGAATTAAAAAATCCGAAAAAGGAAAAAGCGAAAAAAGTTATAGAAAATGACTTTATTTACAAAGCAAGTGAAGAACGAATGAAATCACTTATGGGAACAAAAGTCAGCATTAATCCGAAGGCAAACGGCAAAGGGAAAATAGAAATAGAATATTATTCAGAGGAAGATTTTGAACGCATATATGACTTGATTATGAGTATAGAAAAAGGAGATGCGTCAAATGAACAGTAAGATATTAGAAAGTATTGGAATTGATCCGTTTTACATTTTGGTTGTTATGCTGTTATTGATTGTATTATTGTTTGTGATCGTAATCGGTATAAATATGAAATATAATCGTCTAAAAGCAAGTTACAATTCTTTTATGCGCGGAAAAGATGGAAAAACATTAGAGAAAAGTATTTTATCTAAATTCAAAGAAATTGATGCACTTTCCACGTTGACAAAAAGAACACGACAGGAAGTAAAAGAAATGAGTCGAAAAATGGCAGGCTCATATCAGAAAGTAGGAATTGTAAAATACGATGCTTTTAATGAAATGGGAGGAAAACTAAGTTTTGCTCTTACATTATTAGATGGAAACGACAATGGATATATTATTAATGCGATGCATAGCAGAGAAGGCTGTTATCTCTATATAAAAGAAATTGTAAAAGGACAAAGTTATATAGAACTTGCCGAGGAAGAGGCAGAATCATTAGAAAGAGCAATTTATCAGGAAACATTCGGTTTAGATGTTTAAAGGAAATAAGGAGGAAGATGATATGTTAGACATTAAATTTTTGAGAAGTAATCCGGAGGTAGTAAAGCAGAATATCCGTAATAAATTTCAGGATGCTAAATTACCTTTAGTAGATGAAGTGATTGAGTTAGATAAAAGAAACAGAGAAATTAAACAGGAAGTAGAGGCTTTAAGAGCAAACAAAAATCAGATTTCTAAAAAAATCGGTGCGTGTATGGCTCAGGGAAAAAAGGAAGAAGCAGAAGAATATAAAAGACAGGTAGCACAAAACGCAGGAAGAATGGAAGAATTGTCAACAGAAGAAAAAGAAGTAGAAGAAAAAATTAAAACAATTATGATGACAATTCCAAATATTATTGATCCATCAGTTCCAATTGGAAAAGATGATAGTGAAAATGTAGAATTGGAAAAATTCGGTGAACCGGTTGTGCCTGATTTTGAAATTCCATACCACACAGAAATTATGGATAAATTTAACGGAATTGATACAGAGGCAGCCGGAAAAGTTGCAGGACAGGGATTTTATTACTTGATGGGAGATATTGCAAGATTACATTCGGCAGTTATCTCATATGCTCGTGACTTTATGATTGACAGAGGATTTACTTACTGCATTCCGCCATATATGATTCGAAGCAATGTTGTTACAGGAGTAATGAGTTTTGCTGAAATGGATTCTATGATGTACAAAATTGAGGGGGAAGATTTATACCTTATCGGAACAAGCGAACACTCAATGATTGGAAAATTTATCGATACATTAAATGATGAAGAAAAACTTCCATATACATTAACAAGTTATTCACCATGTTTCCGTAAAGAAAAGGGAGCGCACGGTATTGAAGAACGAGGTGTATATAGAATTCACCAGTTTGAAAAACAGGAAATGATTGTTGTATGTAAGCCGGAAGAAAGTATGGAATGGTATGAAAAAATGTGGAAAAATACAGTGGATTTATTCCGTTCTCTTGATATTCCTGTTCGTACATTGGAATGTTGTTCAGGTGATTTAGCAGACTTGAAAGTAAAATCAGTAGATGTGGAAGCATGGTCACCAAGACAGCAGAAATATTTTGAGGTGGGAAGTTGTTCAAATCTCGGAGATGCACAGGCAAGAAGGCTTGGCATCCGTGTAAAAGGAAAAGACGGAAAATATTTTGCTCATACATTAAACAATACGGTAGTTGCACCGCCTAGAATGTTAATCGCATTTTTGGAAAATAATTTACAGGCAGATGGCAGTGTGAGAATTCCGGAAGCGTTAAGAGCATATATGGGTGGAAAAACAGAAATCAGATAATACAAAGGCGGAAATAAAGTGCATGAATTTTTAAAAGCAATTGGATTTTCAGATTTACATTCAAGAAAAGAATTAAAAGAAATAGTATCGGCTGTAGAAAATGATTTTTCTATAGAGCAGAGGATTACTCTGGAAGAAAATGTGGATTATTGCGAGAGAAAAAAAGAATTTGGGGATAATATAGGAATAACCGTTTGTGGTGAAATCAATGAGGACGGTAAGTTTGAAAGGGAATATTACTATCCTTATTTCGAAGGAACGGGAGTTACAAGTTATGCCGATGTAATTTTGGAAAAACGTATGGAGAAAGAAATGTATGCCGGACTCTGTGAGGAAATGAAAGTAGGAGTAAGTCTTATTTTTCATTTGCAGAATATGGTGGAATATCGAAGAGAAAAACGTCTTGGACATATTAAGAAAAATTCTATCTCCGTTACGTTATCCGCACTTGCAGAAAGCGGAACAATTTTATTTCCTATTCAAAAGGATGAATTGCAGGAACAGAGAAGTCAGGAAGATGCGAGAAATCGAATGATGTTGATGAGCGCTGCAAAAAGCGGAGATCAACAGGCGATTGAAAGCCTTACATTAGATGATATTGATATTTATTCTCAAGTATCTAAAAGGTTGATTACAGAGGACATATTTAGTATTGTAGATACCTACTTTATGCCGTATGGTGTAGAGTGTGACAGATATTCCATTATGGGAACAATTTTGGGCATAAAAGAAATACATAATTCTTACACAAATGAGGAATTATATATATTTACATTGGACGTAAATGAATTGGTTTTTGATGTGTGTGTTCCAAAGAAGAGCGTAATGGGAGAACCGGAAATCAGAAGGCGATTTAAAGGGAATATATGGTTGCAAGGTCGCATTAATTTCGGTATAATATAAAAGATGAGAAGAAATCGGAAGGTTTCTTCTCAAATTGAGTTCCCTTAGTTAAATGGATATAACAAGTGCCTCCTAAGCACTAGTTGTGAGTTCGATTCTCGCAGGGAACGGTTGTAAAGGAAATGATGAAAATCATTTCCTTTTTTGTTAGAGATAAAAATGTGATATAATATCCTATAAAGCGGTAAATATAATTGAATAGGAAGGTGATAAATTGTTACATTTAATATTATTTATAATCTATATTTTGCTGATTCTTATGGTAATTTTTGTAGAACGGAAACGTCCCACAGAAGCACTTCTATGGGTGGTAATTATGATTTGCCTTCCGTATTTTGGAACAATTTTATATCTTATTTTCGGAAGCACCGTTGCAATTAAGTTGACAACTGTAATTCGTAAAAAGAAGTTGAATGCACAGCCGTATAATGTGGAATTATTACCGTCAGTTTCTATTGATGAAAGTCAGGTTTCTGAATCGGATTTACAGGTTATTAGATTTAATACGGTTTATAATGCAAGTGAACTTACCTGTTATAACAAGTCTGATTTCTATACAAATGGGAAAAGTCATTATACGCAATTATTTCAGGATATTACTTGTGCTAAAAAATGTATTTTTATAGAATTTTATACGATTCATCATGACGTGGTTGGGGAAAAATTTGTAGAACTTCTTACCGAGAAGGCGAAAGAAGGAGTAGAAGTATGGGTAATGTGTGATTTTATTGCCAATTTATCTACTCCGAAAAAGATGTTTCAACCACTTGTTGATGCAGGCGGAAAAGTTGTACGTGTGAAACCGTATTTTACACATTATAGAAGTCATAGAAAAATTGTATCTATTGATAAAAAAATAGCGTATATAGGTGGAATGAATATTGGAAAACAGTATGCAAATATGGATAAAATCAAAAATCCGTGGCGAGATACACAGATTCGTTTGGAGGGAGCATGTACATCTGTTTTGAATACATATTTTTTAAAAGATTGGTTATGTTCAATTAAACGATGTGATTGGCAGCATACGATTTCCTATATAAATAAGATGAAAGTAGAAGAATATGAGATGACTTCATCTTTATGTCAATTTATTGTTGGTGGTGTAGATACGGATAAGGAAGCCGTTAAGATGTGTTATCTGAGTATGATTAGAAGTGCAAAAAAACGTATTCGTATTCAATCACCATACTTTATACCGGATGCTTCAGTTTTAGATGCGCTTAAGACAGCAGCGGCTTCAGGAGTGGAAATAGAGTTGATGATTCCGGGAATTAAAGCAAGTTTCTTTTTAGATCCGGTTACAAATTATTATAGCGGGCAGTTGTTGGAATACGGAATAAAAGTGTATAAATATAAAGGATATATTCATGCGAAGACAATGATTATTGATGAAGAATTATGCTGTATTGGTTCTGTAAATATGGATATGAGAAGTTTGATGGTTGATGATGAGGTATGCGGAGTATTCTATGAAAATCAGTTAGTACAGAAATATAATCAAATATATGATGAAGATATTTTAAATAGTGTTCCGTATACTTGGGAGCAATTTCAAAATCGTAGTAGAAAAGAGAGAATAATGGAATGTATTTTCTTTCTGTTTGCACCATTAATGTAGTAGATTTTCTTTGGCATTTGAAAAAAGGAGAGTATATGTCGCAGATAAAAGTAACAGAAACAAAATTACAGGGGATAAAAGTCGTGCAACCGCAAGTGTTTGGGGATAATCGAGGTTGGTTTATGGAAGGGTACCAATACGACATATATAGCCAAGCGGGAATTACCTGCACGTTCGTGCAGGATAATCTTGCATATTCAAAGAAAGATGTGTTGCGGGGATTACATTTCCAAAAGAAGCATCAGCAGGATAAATTAATTAGCGTATTGCACGGGAAGATTTTAGATGTGGTTGTAGATATAAGAAGAAACTCAGCGACATTTGGACAATGGTTTAGTATTGAATTGTCTGCTGAGAGTAAAAAGCAGTTATTTATCCCGAAAGGCTTTGCACACGGATACATCGTACTGTCTAAGGATGCAGAAATATTATATAAATGTAGTGAAAAGTATTATCCGGAAGAAGAGAGCGGTATTTTGTGGAATGATAAAGACTTACAGATTGACTGGCAGGTTGAAGATGAAGGAAAGTTGATTTTGTCTGAGAAAGATAAAAAATGGCAGACATGGAAGGAGTTTTCCTGCGGATGCGAGTATTAGTTACAGGGGCTGACGGACAACTTGGCAAAGCAGTTGTGGAAGTGCTGGGTAGAAGAGGTTACGAGATTATCCCGACAAATAAAAGAAATATGGATATTACGGATGAACGGGCGGTTGAAGATATTTTTTCTCAGAGAGATATGGATGCAGTTATACACTGTGCAGCTTATACTAATGTGGAAAAAGCCGAAGAAGAACGGGAACTTTGTGGAAAAATAAATATAGACGGGACAAGAAATATTGCAAGATCGTGTGAACGAAAGAAGATAAAGATGGTTTATATCAGCACAGATTATGTGTTTGATGGGGAAGGAACCCCCCCATATTGTATTGCCACGCAGAAGAATCCGTTGAATATGTATGGTTGGAGTAAACACATGGGGGAGGAGATTGTCCAAGAAGAAGTAGAAAAATATTTTATTGTTAGAACATCATGGATATTTGGAAATTCAGAGAATGACTTTGTAAAGAAAATGTGCAGACTCGCGAAAGAGGGAAAAACGCTAAAAGTGGTAAATGACCAGTTTGGAAAACCTACATATGCTTGGGATTTGGCTGAGGTTATCGTTGATTTGCTCGAAGCAGAGAAGTATGGTATATATCATGTGGCAAATGATGGGGATTGTACATGGTATGAGTTTGCAAAAGAAATCTTTAAACAATTAGAAAAAGATATAGATGTTCTTCCGGTTTCCAGTGAGGAATTTTTACAGAAAGCAAAAAGACCGACTGACAGCAGACTAAAATGTAGTGTGATTTTACCCCATTGGAAAGACAGATTGAGAAGATATTTAGGAGGTAGAAAATGACAGAAGAAATGATTAAAGAAGAATTTATGAAAGGATACGATTGTTCACAGGTAGTTTTAAGAGCGTTTTCGGATAAATTAGGATTGACGGTAGATGAGGCGAACAGAGTATCGGCCTGTTTTGGCGGCGGAATGATGATGGGAGAAGTATGCGGGGTTGTAACGGGAGCATTAATGGTGCTTGGATTGAAATATGGACACAGTAAAGAAGAAAATCTGTTGGAACAGAAAGAGATAATGGCAGAAAAGAGCGGAGAATTTAGAGAAAAATTTATGAAAAAATACGTAACGGTGAATTGTAGAGCGTTGCTTGGTTATGATGTTTCTAAACCGGAAGAGTTGGAGGAGGCATTGAGCAGCGGACGTATGTTAGGTTTTTGTCCGAAACTGGCAAAAGAAGCGATAGATATTTTGAATGAAATGATATAGAAAATATCTATATATAAAAATCTATAGAAAAAACCAATTTGATATTGTACATATATTGTGTCAATATTAAATTGGTTAGGAGAAATAAAGTATGGTCAGCATTGTTTTAAGTACATATAATCGTGCAGGAACGTTGAGAATGACATTGGATAATATATTACAACAGACGTATGAGGATTTTGAACTGATTATTGTAGATGACGGTTCTACGGATTGTACGAAAGAATTATTAAAAGAATATACGGACAGGCGAATAAAGATTTTCTTCTTAGAAGAAAATCAGTTTTATTGTATGGCGGCAAATTATGGACTGCAACAGATAAAAGGTGAATATGTGGCGTTTGCCACAAGTGATGATTTGTGGGAAAAGGACAAGTTAGAACTACAAATGAATTATCTGGAAAATCGAAAGGAATGCGGAGCGTGTTTTACCTATTCAGATGTGATTGACGAGAATGGGGAAAGTGCGAAAGAACAGTTCGATATGTTATCAGGATTGCTTATGAAAAATTTCTATACGCAGAAAGAGTGGATTCAACAGTTTATTTTTGAAGGTAACTGTTTAAGTCACCCTTCTGCAGTTGTCAGAAAAGATGTTTTGGACAGAGTTGGAAATTTTAATTTATTATACTGTCAGTCAGCAGATATGGATTTGTGGCTTAGAATTGTGCGTTATTATCCCATTCATGTCATTGATAAAGAGTTGGTGCATTACAGATGCTATAAAAATCCGCAGGATCAGATTAGCGGAGCAGATGAATTAAAGGCAGCAAGATTTTTAAATGAACATATGATTATTCGGCGTAAATTTATTGAAGATTTATCCGATGAAGAAGTGATAAAATTTTTCGGAGATTGCTTCCGAAATAAAGATGCAGGTTCGCATTTAGAATTGGAGATTGAAAAGGCTTTTTTATTATTGCATTGTGCAAAAGGTTTGCCGGATTTTCATATATTAGGAATTGAAAAATTTGAAGAATTGTTGAGAAATCAAGAAGTGGTTTCTATTTTAAGAGAGAAATATCATGTGAAATTGCAGGATATTTATGAATGGAATTTAGGGCATTTTTATATGGATTTCGGGATTCATGTTAAATTGGCAGAGCGGGATCACGAAATTCTGGTTTTGCATGAGCAATTACGAAAAGAAAAAGAGTATACGCAGGGATTACAGAGATTTAGAAGAGAACTGCAGGATGAATTGAAACAAGCACAGAACCGGATAAAAGAACAGGAAGAGGAACTGGAAAGCAAGAAAAATCATATCGAAGAGATACAAGAAAAGATGATAGAAACGGAACTGTGTTTAACCGTGAAAGAAAAGGAATTGCGGGAAGAGAAAGAAACGCACAAAAATACAATGTTTCTTTTAGAAGAGGCTTTGTTGGAAAAATTAAAAATGCAGGAAGAGAGAAGGAAAAAATGAGAAAAACAGGAGTTATTTTATGTAGTGTAGCGTTGGCTATTTCTGTTATTTTATCGGGATGTGGAAATAAGAGTCATAAGACGGAGAAATCAGACGGTTCATCAACATTTACGGGAGAATTTATTATCAGTGCAAAAGAGGCTGAGAAAAAGTTGGAGGATGATGACGTTTTATTTATAGATGCCAGAGGAACAAAAAAAGCGCTTTTAGGAACAGTTGAAGGTGCAGTTGTGACTGATTGGCAGTCATTGTCTACCTGTCAGGAAGGTAAGGCGGGAGATGAGAACTGGGGACTTGTGCCTGAGCCGAAAGAACTGACAAAGCGTTTACAGGAACTTGGAATTGAGAAGGACAAAGAGATTATTGTTCTCGGACAACCGGAAGACGGTTGGGGAGAGGACGGAAGAGTTCTTTGGGAATTAAGACAGGCAGGTTGTAAAGATGTGAAGATTGTGGATGGCGGAATTACGGCAATGAAAGACATCGGGGTATCGATGAAACTCGGGGCGTCAAAGCCGGAAAAATCAGATATAAAAGTAAAAGAACTGGATACATCACATGATATTATGACAGAGAAACTGCAAAAAAATTATGATGATTATAAAATAATAGATGTCCGTACAAAAGAGGAATACGATGGAGCAATTTTATATGATGAGGCAAAAGGAGGACATCTTCCGAACGCTGTTCACATTGCATATGTAGATTTATTCCAAAAGGACGGTACATTAAAGGATAAAGATAGCATTGTGAAAATGTTTGAAGATAAAGGTGTAAAGAAGGATGATGAAATCGTAACGTATTGTACGGGAGGAATCCGTTCGGCATATGTACAACTTGTTTTGGAAATGTGCGGATATGAGCATACATATAGTTATGGACAGTCATTTTGGAGATGGGCAGTAGTTGGAGAAGTAGAATAGGAGAGAGAGGTGTTCCTTCCATGCGTGTTATCCGTGTGGGAGAGTAACCTCTTTTTCTTTGAGTAAGAGAGAAAAAGATGAAAGAGTTGTGGAAATACAAATCTCTGTTGTATGAACTTGTGAGCAGGGACATTAAAATCAAATACAGAAGATCAATTTTGGGCGTTTTGTGGACTGTTTTAAATCCACTTTTGATGATGATGATTTTATATCTTGTCTTTTCAAAATTGTTTCGTTTTGATATTGAAAATTATGCGATTTATATTTTGAGCGGACAGGTTATTTTCAATTATTATCAGACGGCTACGACAGATTGCATGATGGCGATTTTGGGAAACGGTTCTCTTATTAAGAAAGTGTATCTTCCTAAATATATGCTTGTTTTGGCGAAGATTTTATCAGGGGCAGTAAATCTTTTTGCATCATTTATAGCGCTTCTTGTCGTAATGCTGCTGACAAATGAAAAATTGTCATTTACGCTTGTGTGGGCAGTTTTTCCTTTTGTTTGTCTGATTTTGCTTTCATTTGGAGTGGGACTTTTTCTTTCTGCCATTGCGGTGCGGTTTAGGGATGTACTTCATTTATATAGTGTATTCTGTACGGCGTTGTTTTATCTGACGCCGGTTATCTATCCGTTCTCTATTTTGCCGGAGTATATAAAAGACATAGTGAGTTATAATCCGATTACGAGAATTTTAGAATCATTTAGAATGATTATTATAGAAAATGCAGTGCCGAACAGTGCGGATATGGCATATTGTTTTTGGGCGGCAGTTGTTATTTGGGCGGCGGGGGCTATGGTGTTTCATCGAAGGCAACAAAAGTTTATTCTTGATTTATAGGAGGAAATATGAGCAGACCGATTATTCAAGTAGAAAATATTTCCATGCAGTTTTATATGGCATCGGAAAAGGTGGATAACTTAAAAGAATACTTTGTGAAGAAAATCAAAGGGCATATTTCTTATGACAGTCTTTGGGCATTACGCCATGTTTCGTTTGAAATGCAGAAGGGAGAAAGTGTGGCGCTTGTTGGGCTTAACGGAAGCGGAAAAAGTACGTTTCTGAAGATTTTGGCGGGAGTGCTTAGACAGACAGAGGGGAAAGTTGTCGTAAACGGCTCAGTTGCCCCTCTAATTGAACTGGGAGCAGGATTTGATATAGATTTAACTGCGAAGGAGAACATATGGCTGAATGGGGCGATTTTGGGATACAGCAGAGCTGTGATGAAGGAACATTATGAAGAAATAGTGGATTTCAGCGGTTTGGAAGAATTTATGGATACCCCGATTAAAAATTTTTCATCAGGTATGTTGGCAAGGCTTGCATTTTCCGTAATGACTTTCGGTACACCGGATATTTTGATTGTGGATGAGGTTCTTTCCGTTGGAGACTTTACATTTCAGGAAAAGTGTAAAAGGCGTATAAGAGAAATGCAGGAAAAAGGAACGGCGATTTTACTTGTTTCACACAATATAGAACAGGTGAGAGAAGTCTGTTCAAGAGCGGTTTGGCTCGAGAAAGGGCAGGTTAAAATGGACGGACCATGCGAAGAAGTGACGAGAGAGTATTTATTGCGAGGAGAAATATAAGTGGAAAACAGGTTTTATATACAGTACGCCAGATTTCACACTGCGGAGAAAAATACATTTTTAATTTGCGGACATTGGCATGAGGGCAGTAAAAAAAATAGAGAACTGTTAGTTTCTTTAGATTATACAGCATTAAAAGTTACAGTGCAGAAACAGAAAACGATTAAGACGCCAAAAGCATATATTGAGCAGGGGGAGAGTGATGAAAAAGTATTTTATTGGATTACACTTCCGGAAAAGTATACGACATACGAAAAACTGCGGGTTTTTGAGAGGGAAAGATTAGAGTTAAAGGAAATTTTCTGTATGGATACAGACACTCTAAGGAAACTGGAAAATCGTGTGGAAATGAATATTGATGAGATTGCTTTTGGAGGAACAGGTCTTATTGTGCGGGGCTGGTGTATTGCAAAAAAGAATTATTCCATTGCAATTAATGGAAATACTATTGACAAGGAGAAGATTTCTTTTCAGAGAAGACCGGATGTGGAGAGGGTATATCCTGAATGTGAGAGAGAATGGATTCGCGGATTTATCGTGGAAACGGATGAGAAGCAGCAGGGAAAACTTTTGATAACCGTACAGTGTGACGGGAAGATGAAGTCGGAAAAGAAGTCAGTTTCTCAATCTGTTTTATATAAGGGGTATCGTAAATTAAAGGAGATCGGCTTTAAATCAAAAGTGTATTATCAGCAGTTTGGAATAAGGCGGACAATCCGAAGGGGAATGGAAAAACTGACAAAGAAAGAGCGGGCGACTTACGAAACATTTCGTCTGAAATATTTTCCAAATAGGAAACAGTTGGAAATGCAGAGAAAGATGAAATTTCCGTATGAGCCGGAGTTTTCTATTGTTGTACCGCTGTATAAGACACCTCTTGTTTATTTGGAAGAATTTATTCAGTCTGTGGAAGAGCAGACATATCCGAAGTGGCAGTTGTATTTATCAGATGGAAGTGGAGAGGACTCTCCTTTACGGGAGAAACTGCGAAAATATGCGAAGAAAGATAGTCGTATTCATATTATAGAAAATGACAGACAGTTGCAGATTTCAGAAAATACAAATGAGGCGTTAAAGAGGGCGGAGGGCGATTTCATTGTGTTTGCAGACCATGATGATACGCTATCGCCTGATGCATTATATGAATGTACGAAAGCGGTCAACACATTTCCAAAGACGGACATTATTTATACGGATGAAGATAAGGTGTCTATGGATGGAAAAGAGTATTATCAGCCTCATTTTAAGCCGGATTTTAATATAGATTTATTGCGGAGCGCAAACTATATGTGCCATTTATATGTGGTGAAACGGACATTGTTTGAAAAAGTTGGTTATCTACGTCCGGAATATAACGGTTCGCAGGATTATGATTTTATCTTGCGGTGTGTGGAGCAGACGAAAAATATTTTGCACATTCCGAAAATATTGTATCATTGGAGGATACATCCTAATTCTGTTGCGGGTAATCCGGACAGTAAGACATATGCCTATGAGGCGGGGAGAAATGCAATTCAGGCACACTATAAACGAGTAGGAATTGATGCGGATATTGAGTTTCTTTCACCAGGATTTTATCACTCTATATATCATTTGAAAGAAGAACCTCTTGTTTCTATTATCATTCCAAATAAAGATCATGTGAAAGATTTGGAAAGATGCATAAAGTCTATTCAGAAGAAATCAGATTATCAACATTATGAGATTGTGATTGTGGAAAACAATAGCGAAGAAGAGGAAACTTGGGGATATTATAAGAAACTTATGGAGGCACATAAAAATATCTTTGTATATGAATATAAGGGGAATTTTAATTATTCTGCCATTCAAAATTTTGCGGTGCAGAAGGCGAATGGGGAGTATCTTCTTCTTTTAAACAACGATACATGGCTTGAGCGTACGGAAAGTATAAGAGAAATGCTTGGTTACTGTATGCGAAAAGATGTGGGAATTGTGGGAGCAAAACTTCTCTATCCCGATGACACAGTACAGCACGCAGGGGTAATTGTCGGTTTGGGCGGTGTAGCAGGACATGCCTTTCTCGGAGCAGATAAAAAAGAACCGGGATATTTTTGCCGTATGACTTGTGTGCAGAATTACAGTGCGGTGACGGCGGCGTGTATGATGGTGAAAAAATCCGTCTATGAAGAGGTGGGTGGAATGGATACAGAATTACAGGTTGCCTTTAATGATACGGATTTCTGCTTAAGAGTGGGAGAAAAAGGATATTTGGTTGTTTACAATCCGTTTTCGGTATGGTATCACGATGAGTCTAAGACGAGAGGACTTGAGGATACGGAGGAAAAAATAGAAAGATTTCGCAGAGAAATCGAGTATTTCCAGAGAAGATGGAAAGTATTTTTAGAAAACGGAGATGGAAATTACAATCCAAATCTTGCTCTGGACAGACACGATTTTTCGTTAAGACAGTAGACGTCTTTTGATATATTGAAAGAGATAGAGAAATGTACCGTACCAAATCCACGGTTCTGTTCGACAAAAAGACCGAAAATCCGGTTCGGAAATGGTTAGATTTGTGCGTAAACCGTCTATAATGCCCTTTCTATAGTAGGTATGGAGATGATATTTACGGAAATAGATATATTTCCCAATCATTCCTGCAAAGAAGAAAGGGGCATGGATAGTACGCTGGAATTTTGTCAGATTTTTCTTTCTGAGCCATATGTTGTTCCGTGCAGAGTGATATACTTTAAAAGAAGTATATTTTGCCTTGGTTGTTCCGCTGCCATGATGATATACAATAGCAGTTGGACAGTGGACGTTTTGAAAGCCAAGTCTTTTTGCACGGAAGCCGAGGTCTACATCTTCCAGATAAGCGAAGAAAGACTTATCGAAAAGTCCGACACGGCGAAGGAGCGAGCGTCTGTAAATAACGGCACAGCCACAGTTTGAGAAAACTGCGGAAGAAGTTTTATGGGAAGGATTTAATCCCTGACTGCGACAGAACGCATATCCTTGTATACTGTAGAAATCTCCGTTTGTATCTGTAAGATGAGGAGATTTTAGAGTGAGGACATTTGCACCTGCGGAAAAAATTTTAGCACTTTTTTCCATTGTACAGATAAGATTGGCAATACAATCGGGGGCAAGTATGGTATCATTATTTAAAACCATAATATACGGACTCTTTGAGTGGCATATTCCCACATTGACAGCGGCGGCAAATCCTGTGTTTTCAGACAGTGCAATGATATGCACATCAGGATAATTATCGGATAACCAGCGTATGCTGTCATCGGAAGATGCATTGTCCACAATTATGACGTCAAAATCCGTAAAGGTTTGTTTTGTCAGAGAATGTAAACAGGCAGAGAGAAAGCGTCTGCCGTTATAGTTTGGAATAATAATATTGAGTTTCATCATAACTTTCCTTTAACTTAGAATTAGTATTATTGTAACAGAGGAATAAGAATATGTGTATAGTAGATGTAATGATTCCTGTATGGAAACCGGACGGGCGTCTGCAAAAATGTGTGGAGCGTCTGCTAAAACAGACGGTGGACATTCGGAGAATTACTCTTGTTTTATCGGTGGATTCCACTTGGAATGGAGAAAAAGTGGAAAAGTGGTTTGTGAATAAGAAAAAAGTGGAAATTAGACGTATTCCACGGGAAAGTTTTAACCATGGAGGGACAAGACATGATTGGGCAAAGACAAGTGATGCGGACTATTTTCTGTTTCTTGTGCAGGATGCAGTGCCTGTAGATAACCGATTGGCAGAGAGATTGATAAGTTGTATAAAAAATGAAAATAACGCTGTGGTATATGCCAGACAGATTCCGTTTCGGACAAGCGATGAGATAGAAAAATACGGAAGATACTTTAACTATCCGTCGGTAACTGAGAAAAAAACAGGAAAGAAGTTAAAAAACGGAGGAATTAAGGATTGCTTTACTTCAAATGTATGTGCCGCATACAGAAGAGATTGGTATGAGAAAGTCGGAGGATTTGAGCGGGATATTTTGCTCAGTGAGGACAGTGTTTTTGCGGGAAAAGCGTTGATGTTGGGCGCGAACGTGATTTACTGTGCGGAGGCAAAAGTATTTCATTCACACTATTATGGCTATCGTACCCAGTGGAAGAGAAATTTTGATATTGGTGTTGTTCATCGGCAGTATGAGAAGATTTTCAAAGGATTGTCTTCGGAACAAGAGGGAGTACGGCTTGTAAGATATACGGCAGTTTATCTGCTGAAGAAAAAAAGGGCAGATTTATTGCCACGGTTATTTTTGATGAGCGGTGTCAGATATGTGGCTTTTGAATGTGGGAAGCATTATAAAGTGTTTCCAAGAATGCTAGTGAAACAATGGAGTTGGGATAAAGAGTATTGGAGGAGAAGAGAACATGGAAGAAAACAAAAATAAGAAGAAAAAAATTATTATCGGCTGTATTGCGGTAGTTCTTGCTTTGCTTGTGGGCGTAGGCGTTTATGCCGGAACGAAACTTTCTAAAATAAAAAAAGGAAAAGTAGATACAACTAAACTTAATATTTCCAAAGAGGTGGACAAGGAACTCGGAGATAATTATTTGAATGTGGCGTTGTTCGGGGTAAATGTGACAAGCCCACAGGAGTCTGTTGTGGACAGTGACGCAGTGTATGTTGTAAGCCTAAATAAAAAGACGAAGGAAGTTAGAATGTTTTCCGTATATGGAAATACAATGATGAAACATAACGGAAAGGATATTAAGATGAAGGACGCCTATGCGAAAGGCGGACCGGAAAAAGCGATTTCTGTTTTAAATGAAACTTTGCGTTTAAATATTGAGAAATATGTTTCTATTAATTTTAAGGCGATGGCAGACGCCATTGATATTCTTGGCGGTATTGAGATAAATATACAGCCGGATGAAATTCCTCATATTAATGGTTATGCACAGGGGATTGCGGAATTGATGGGAAAACAACCTAAACAAGTGACGGCAGCGGGAAATCAGCTGTTGGACGGTGTGCAGACGACAGGCTACTGTCGAATCCGTGTGACAGAAGGCGGAGATGTGAAGAGAGGGAGCAGACAACAGGAAGTTATCACAAAGATGTTAGGCAAGTTAAAAGAGGCGAAGTTTTCACAGATGGATAAAATTATAGACAGTGTATTTTCACAGGTGGAAACAAACTTTAAAACAAAAGAAATTGTAGATTATGGCAAAGATGCCATGTCTTATAAGGTTGAAATACTTAAGCCGTATCCAAGACAGATTAAACCGCAGGTGAGAAAACCGGTTGATCCGAATGTCCCGTTTACAGATTACGAGGAAATCGTAGAGGGAATTGACGTTAAAAAAGATGTGGAAGAGATACACGGGGAACTGTTTCCGGAAATAGAGGGAGATAAGAAAGATGGAGAAGAAGGTACAACGTTATGTGCGAAGCCGGCGATTTTGCGAGGCGTTGGGGATTTCAGCAGAAGATAGACGATTAGAATTACATTTACTCGGACAGGGAGAGTACAATGTGAATTATTGGTTTTGTCATCCAAATACAAAGGAAAAACTTGTTCTGCGAATCAATACGGGAAGTCAGATGCATTTGGATAATCAAATTGTGTATGAATACGAAACGTTGAAACTTCTTCAGAACAGTAAAAGGACACCTCGTCCGATTTTCGTAGATGATACGAGGGAAGATATTGAATATGGCGTAATGGTTATGGAGTTTTTGGAGGGAAGACCTTTAAATTATCGAACAGATATGAAGTTAGCGGCGGAATGTCTGGCAGATATTCATTCTATGCCGATTGAGAAGAATCGTATTCTTCTTTCGCCGAAAGATTGTCTGCGCGCTATCTTAGATGAATGCAACGAGATGATAGAAATATATAATAAATCACCTCTCGGAGAAGAGAAGAAAAAGATAAAAATACAGAAAATGCTTGAAAGTGGGGAAAAAAAACTTACCATGGCAAAAACATATGATGGTCAGGTCTGCTGTATTAACACTGAGTTAAATTCAGGTAATTTCCTTATAAATGGAGCAGGAAAAGATAATTACCTTGTAGATTGGGAAAAGGCGCTTTTGGGAGATATGGCGCAAGATTTAGGGCATTTTTTAGCTCCGACAACGACTTTTTGGAAGACGGATGTTATTTTGTCTGAAGAGGAAATGGACGACTTTGTACAAGAATATAGAAAACAGGTTGGAAATCGCATTGAAGTGGGGGATTTAGAGGAAAGATTGA
The DNA here is from genome assembly GCF_054601575.1 of Faecalimonas canis. Lineage (NCBI taxonomy): Bacteria > Bacillati > Bacillota > Clostridia > Lachnospirales > Lachnospiraceae > Faecalimonas > Faecalimonas canis. The sequence continues at coordinate 49,401 of NZ_BAAHSI010000011.1, forward strand.
AGTTATTTCTTCCAATCAACTGTCTGCGTGGGATAACTTGGTGTGCAATGGCGTGGATACAGTATCAAGGTGGGGATAAACTGATACAAAATGAAAAGACATGGGGAAAACTCAACCAATATCTTGCGGATGAATTTTTGGAAGAAATTAGCAGACGATACGAATTGTAAAGGAAGAGAAGATGAAGAATAAAAAATTATGGATATTTATTGGAATGATTGTTCTAATAGCCGTTTTTAATCAGATTTTTGGATGGTCATCGTACATAGGAGATATAAATAATCTGTCTTTCTTAAAGAGGATGGTGGAGGAAAACCTTGCCATAGCCGTTTTACTGTATATTGTATTTACCATTGTGGGATGCGTAGTTCTAGCGCTTCCCGGCGTTACTTTTGCCATTTTGGCAGGACTTTTGTTCGGTTCGGTTTTAGGAACAATCTGTTGTTCCGTTGCAACGACAATCGGTGCGGTACTGGCATTTATCGTGGGAAGATATTTCCTAAAAGACAGTATAAAACCTCTTGTTGTTAAAAATAAATATTTAAAGAAATGGCTTTTTGACAGTTCGGGAAAAAATGAATTGTTTGTTTTGATGATAACAAGACTTGTCCCGATTTTTCCTTATAATCTGCAAAATTTTGCCTATGGAATAACAGATATAAAATTTAGTACCTACACGATAGGTTCATTTCTTTTTATGCTGCCGGGGACGGTGATGTATACGGTTGGAACGGCGGGACTTACAGATGGTAAACATAGAGTACTCTATCTCGGGATAGCAGTGTTACTTGCGGTTATTGTTATGGGAGTAGGATTTTTTCTGAAAAAACGCTATATAGGGGAGGATAAAGATGAAGAGTAGAGAAGATTGTACGCATTGCGGACTCTGTAAGAAAAACTGTAGTTTTTTAGAAAAATACGGATTGGACATCGGACAGATTGAAGATAGAGAAGATTTGATTTATCATTGTTTTCTCTGTGGAAAATGTACAGAAGTATGCCCGCAAAATATAGACGGTAGGGAGATTATTCTTCGTATGCGTCAAAAACAGGTGGAGGAAAATAGGGGAAAAGTAAAAGAGAAAGGTTACACAATGCTGTTAAAAGAAAAGCAAGACTATCTGTTTCGGAATTATCAAAATGTAACGACAAAAAGTGTTCTTTTTACAGGATGTAATTTTCCTTCTTTTTATCCCGAAACAACAAAATATTTGATTACAAAGTTACAGAAAGAAAAGGGAATAGGAGTGATTTTTGACTGTTGTGGAAAACCGATAGCGGAACTTGGTTTAAAAGAACAGGAGAAAAGAATTATAGATGAGATGGAAGAAAGATTACAGCAGGAGGAGATTGAAGAGGTTATCATGCTTTGTCCGAATTGTTATTCTTTCTTGAAGGACCGTCTGCGTATAAAAATTGTAAGTATTTATGAAAAATTACAAGAGTTTGGCTGGGGAGAAGAAATTAAAGGGAAAGTAAATATCTTTCCGCCATGTCCGGACAGGGAAAAACAGACGCTTTTAAAAGAGATAAAGTCATTCCTTGCGGAAGAACCAAACATTATTCAAGATGTACAGTGCTGCGGTCTTGGAGGATGTGCGGGGAAAAACGAGCCGGATTTAGTGGATAATATGGTAGAAAACATACGAAAAAGTGGAAAAGTATATACATACTGTGCATCCTGTTCGGGAAATTTTACAAGAAAGGGATATACAGATACGGACAATTTGCTCGTGAAAATACTTGGCATGGAGGAAAAGCCGGATACAGCAAAATCCATTGTAAATCGAATGAAGATGAAATACTGGAGGGGTGAAAACTAAAATGAAGAAGAGTACAATGAAGAAAATAGGTGTTTTGAGCGTTTTAGCAGTCTGTATAATAGGGTGTTATGCCATTACACCAATCAGAGATACGATGAAAGAGATTTTTCGTATGTTTGCAAGTGGGGATTTTACAGTTGTAAAAGAGTTTGTTGCATCTTACGGAATATATGCGGGAATGATTTCCTTTGGATTGATGATTTTTCAGTCCGTAGCCGCACCGCTTCCAGCGTTTTTGATTACATTTGCTAATGCAAGTTTGTTTGGTTGGTGGAAAGGTGCAATTCTTTCCTGGACAAGTGCGATGGTAGGAGCGGCGCTCTGCTTTTTTATTGCAAGAATTTTAGGAAGGGATATTGCGGAGAAACTGACAAGCAAGGCAGGACTTGCACAGATTGATACGTTTTTTGAGAAATATGGGAAAAATACGATTTTAATTTGTCGTCTTCTTCCATTTGTTTCATTTGATATTGTAAGTTATGCGGCAGGACTTACGTCCATGTCTTTTGGTTCATTTATGATTGCTACGGGAATTGGGCAGTTGCCGGCAACAATCGTGTACTCTTATGTGGGCGGAATGCTTACGGGAGGAGCGAAACTTCTTGTATCGGGGTTGATGATTTTATTTGCGTTATCTATTTTGGTAATGATGATTCGTAAAATATATATGGACAGGCAGATGAAAAAATGATGAAAAGAGCAGTCATTATCTTTACAAGAGCACCTATTCCCAACCGGACAAAAACGAGATTGATGCCATATTTTAATCCGAAGCAGTGTGCCAAACTTCATGAATGTTTTCTAAAAGATATTAGGCGGGAGTGCGACAGAATAAACGCAGATGTTTTTGTCTGTTATACTCCCAATGAGAAAGAGGCAAAGGAGCAGTTGCAGTCCTTACTTGGAAATGAAAAGAAATATTTTCATCAGCAAGGGGAAGGGCTGGGAGAGAAAATGTATCAGGCTTTTGAGAAGGTTTTTTCTCTTGGATACACATCCTGCATTCTTATGGGAACGGATATACCGGAGATTAGGAGAGAACATATTGAGAAAGCATTTTCGGTTTTGGAGAAAAAGGAGGTTGTTTTTGGAAGAACTGAAGATGGAGGCTACTACCTCGTAGGTATGAAGAAAGCAAGGCGGGAAGTATTTGGTCTTGATACATATGGACATAGTAGTGTTTTTGCGGAAACATTGGAACAGTTGAAGAAGAAAAAGATTAGTGTAGGCTATACGGAAACTTTAAATGACATGGATACTCCTATCGACTTAAAAAAGTATCGAAAGAGATTAAGAAAAGACAGAAAACTTTTTCTGACAAAAACAGAAAAATATATTTGGGAACAACTTCGCATATCCATTATTGTTCCAACCTATAATGAAGAAAAAACTATTCAAAAACTACAAAGGCAGTTAAAACCGTTGCAGAAGAAATGTGAAATTATTTTTGTGGACGGTGGCAGTACAGATAGAACATTACAGTTAATTGACAGTGCATATCGGGTACTGCATACAAAAAAGGGAAGAGCGAAACAGATGAATGCAGGAGCGAAGGCAAGTCATGGAGATGTATTGTTTTTTCTGCATTGTGACAGTGAACTTCCTAAATATCCGTTAGAGGAGATAAAGCGGGTGATGCGAAAATATAGAGTGGGATGCTTTGGAATTGCATTTCATTCAAAGAATTTCTTTATGTTTACCTGCCGTGTTATATCGAACCATCGCATAAAAGACAGAAAAGTTATGTTTGGCGATCAAGGGATTTTTATCGATAGAGATTTATTTTTTGATATAGGTATGTTTCCAAACCTTCCGATTATGGAAGACTATCAGTTTTCTTTAAATTTAAAGAAAAGGAAAATAAAATTGGGTATTGCCCGAAAAAGAATTTATACATCTGACAGACGTTTTCCAAAAGGAACGTCAGCAAAACTTCAACTTATGTGGAAGATGAACCGTCTTCGGAAAATGTACAGGGATGGGGTGGATATAGAAACCATTTCAAAACTGTATAGAGATGTAAGATAACAAGAGAGAGGAAGAAAGAAGTGAAAAAGAGGATTTTAGCAGGAATTTTGGCACTTGCCATGTCATTTTCAATGATGGGTTGCAAAAGTGAAGAACAAAAAAAAGAGCAGAAACAGGAAATAAACATTCAGACAATGTCATTTGATAAAATAAAGGAAGCTGCAAAAGGAACAACTGTAACTTTCTATGGCTGGGGCGGTGATGAGAAGTTGAATGAATGGTTGGACAATAAGTTTGCACCACGAATGAAAGAAAAATATGATATTACAATGAAACGTGTTCCGATGGATATTGATCAGGTATTAAGCCAGTTATCAGGGGAGATACAGGGTGGAGAAACAGACGGAAGCATTGATATGATTTGGATTAATGGTGAAAACTTCCAGTCAGCGAAAGAAAATAATATGCTTTATGGACCGTTTACGGACAAACTTCCGAATTTTGAAAAATATGTAGATGGAAAGAGTGAAGACGTAACACTTGATTTTGCATATGAAATTGATGGATATGAAGCACCTTACGGAAAAGCACAGATGGTTATGCTTGCTGATAAAGCAGTTGTGGAAGACGTTCCGAAAAGTGTCGAAGAATTAAAAGTGTTTGTGAAAAAATATCCGGGAAAAGTAACATATCCTGCACTTCCTGATTTTACCGGTAGTGCCTTTGTCAGAAATATTATTTATGAAATTTGCGGATACGAGCAGTTTTTAACAATGAAACCGGATAAAGAAATAGTCAGAAAAGCAGTTGCTCCTGCAATGCAATATTTAAGAGAATTAAATCCATACTTATGGAACAAGGGAAAAACATTCCCTGAATCTTCTACAACTTTGGATAAAATGTTCTCTGACGGAGAAGTGAATCTTTTTATGACATATGGTGCGTATGATGCAGCGCTGAAAATTGCAGATGGCTCATATCCGGAAACAGTGCAGTCATTCCAGTTTGATAAAGGAACAATCGGAAATACGAACTTTATGGCGATTGCGAAAAACTCAGGTAACAAAGCGGGTGCGATTGTTGCAATTAACGAAATGCTCTCTCCGGAAGTACAGGCAGACCGTTATGACAAATTAAAAGTTATTCCTGTTCTTGATAATGCGAAACTTTCAGAAGAACAGAAAGAAGCATTTGCATCTGTTGATTTAGGAAAAGGAACAATTCCGCAGGATAAATTATTATCAAAACGTCTTCCGGAAATGCCTGCTGAATTAGTACCGCTTATCGAAGAAATCTGGATAGAAGAAGTTGTAGGAAAATAAAATGAAAAAATGGGTACCATATATACTTTTGGTTCCTCAGATTGTACTTACCGTATTATTTATGATAGGGTTAATTACAGGAATTACTCAAAGTTTTGGAGTAATTCCTGCTTTTGAATTGAGAGAACCTACATTGAGATATTATAAAGAAATTTTGGCAAGACCGGATATGTTTCAGTCAGTTTTATATAGTATAAAAATAGCATTTTTTTCAGCGGGAATTGCGACAGTTGGAGGTGTGCTTCTTTGCTATGTTTTTGTGAAAATCGGAAAAACAAAGGGAAATGCTCTTCGTGTGATTCAACTTCCGATTATTGTTCCTCATGTAATTGTTGCTCTGTTTGTCGTCAACATCTTTTCACAAAATGGTATATTGGCGAGAATGGCATATGCTTTTGGGTGGATTGCGGAACAGCAACAGTTTCCTATGCTCATTTATGATACAAAAGGAATTGGAATCATTCTTGCGTATATATGGAAAGAAATTCCGTTTATTTTCTATTTTGTTATTGCTCTTATGGCAAATATACAGGACGGATTGGGTGAGGCGGGAATGAATCTCGGTGCGGGAAAATGGACTGTCTTTTGGAAAATTACATTGCCTCTCTGTAAAAACACGATAGCAAGCGGATTTTTGATTATTTTTGTCTTTGCATTGGGGGCATATGAACTTCCTCTTTTGCTTGGTGCGACTTTGCCGAAATCTCTTCCGATTTTGGCATATCAGCAATATATTCATCCAAATCTTAGAAACCGTCCTTATGCGATGGCGCTCAATGGAGTGATTATTGTTATTTCTTTACTCAGTGCAGTGCTTTACTTTTTACTGATGCAGAAAAATGTGAAAGAATTGAGGAAGAAACAGTTATGAAAAAGAGAAAATCAATTTTAGGCAACTGTATTTTTGCTTTCATGGTGCTTATTATTTTACTTCCTGTTTTCACATTGTTGATTTGGATATTTACGGAAAGGTGGGCGTGGCCTGATTTTATTCCACAAGTATTTTCTCTTCGTGCAATAAGGGAAGTGGTAGGAAGAAAAGAAGAATTAATCAGTGTGTTTTCTTCGAGTATTTTTATTTCAAGTGTGGTTGCATTATTTTCTGCAATGATAGGATTAATGACAGCAAGGGCTATTGTTGTTTATGAGTTTATCGGAAAAAAGATGATTTATTTTCTTTCCGTATTACCTTTTATGGTTCCCGGAACAGTTTTTGCTATGGGGATTCAGATGATATTTATTAGATTGGGATTGAATAATACAGTTTTAGGTGTGATAATTGCACATTTAATTTGTTCTTTACCTTATGCAGTACATTTGCTTATAGATGGAACGAGAGCGGTAGGAAATAGATTAGAAGAGCAGGCGAGAGTGTTGGGGGCATCTCCGTTTCAAGCATTTTATAAAACTACATTACCAATGCTTGTTCCAGTGATTTTATCAGCGGTCAGTATGTCTTATATTATATCATTTAGCCAGTATTTTCTTACACTTATTATCGGTGGAGGAAATGTAAAAACATTTACTATAGTAATGGTTCCGTATTTACAAAGTGGAAACAGAAATATTGCCAGTATTTACAGTGTGATTTTTCTTGGCGTAACATTGCTTGTGTTTACCGTGTTTGAAAAAATAGGAAAACATTGGACGAAAAACAGTGGTGGGGAATTTTATAGTTAATTGATAAAGAGGAAAAAAACATGAGTTTAACAATAGAAAATTTGAAAGTGACTTTACAGAAAAAAGAAATTTTGCATGGCATCACATTGGACATCAAAGAAGGAGAGTTTATTTCTCTTTTAGGAAAGTCAGGCTGTGGAAAGACCACTTTGCTGAAATGCATAGCAGGATTTTTAGAAATGGAAGAGGGAAATATAAGTATTCAAGGAAAGTCTGTTATGAATGTTTCTCCTGAAAAAAGAGGTACGGTTATTGTTTTTCAGGATTTAAGGTTGTTTCCACATATGACTGTAGAGAAAAACATTATGTTTCCGATGGAGTTAAGGAAAGTTCCAAAAAAAATACAGAAAGAGACAGTAAAAAAATTACTGGAGGACGTACAACTGGTAGGATTTGAAAAGCGTAAAATTAGGGAAATGTCGGGAGGACAAATGCAACGAGTGGCGATTGCAAGAGCATTAGCAGCAAATCCGAAAGTTCTTCTGTTAGATGAAGCGTTTTCCGGATTGGATGAAAATCTCAGAGGGGAAATGAGAAGTCTTGTAAAACGGTTACATGAAGAGTGGAAGATAACAACCATTCTTGTTACCCATGATAAGCGGGAAGCGTTGCAGATTTCTGACAGGATTGCCTTGATGAGTGAAGGGGAAATTTTACAGTATGATACGCCAAAAAGAATGTTTTATTATCCCTCTTCAAAGAAAGTTGCGGAATATTTCGGTGAGGTGAATTATATTCGTGGAATCGTTCAGAAAGGGAAATTTGTAAGTGAACTGTTTGAGAAAGAGGTGGATTTACCGGACGGAGAGTATGAGGCTATGATTCGCCCTTCTTCTGTAAAAATTACGGAAAATGGAAAATATAAAGTGATAGACAGTACGTTTATGGGAGAAATACAGGAAGTAAATATACAAGCAGGAAAACAGATGTTAAAAAGTCAGGTAATGAACGAAAGAGTAGAAAAAGGCGATGTAGTTGGAATTGAAATAAGCGATAAGGAAATCAATTGGTTCAAAAGTGGAGAAAAAGACAATGAAACAGATTATATTTGATTGTGACAATACATTTGGAGTAAAGGATTGTGATGTAGATGACGGGCTGGCGTTATTATATCTTCTCGGTTGTGGGGAGGCGAAAGTACATGGCATTACAACAACATATGGAAATAATGAGGTGGAGGTTGTTTATCACACAACGAAAAAGATGCTAAAAGATTTGGGAAGAATGGAAATTCCCGTGAAAAAAGGTGGGTCAAAAAAAGGAGCATACGAAAGTGAAGCAGTAGATTATCTTGTAGATATGGCAAATCGTTATGCAGGAGAACTGAGTATTCTTGCAACAGGTTCACTGACGAATCTTTGCGGAGCATACAAAAAAGATTCGCATTTTTTTGAAAAAGTAAAAGAGATTGTGCTAATGGGTGGTATTACAAGTCCGCTTGTTTTTGAGAAAAAAGTGATGAATGAATTAAACTTTTCTTGTGATGCTCATGCAACATGGACAGTTTTAACGAAAGGAAAAAATATTTCGATTGTTACAGGAAATAATTGTTTGAAAGTGTTGTTTACGAAAGAAGAGTATAAAGAAAGATTATTTCAGACAGAGAATAAATCAGCAAAGTATATTCGTGAAAAGACAGATTATTGGTTTAAATATAATGAGGATGATTACGGAATAAAAGGATTTTATAATTGGGATGTAATTGCCGGAGTTTATTTAATCCGACCGGAACTGTTTTTTTCAGAGAAAGAAACAATTTTTGTTTCGGAAAGAAATCTGGAAGTAGGTTTATTAAAGAGTGATAAAGCGGGAAACTGTAGATGTCGGTTACCAGTTATTCAGGAGGAACAAGCATTAAAAAATGAAATATACAGAGCGTGGTTACAAGTAAAGATACCATAAATAGATAATTCCTATATATCATTGAGATATATAGGAATTATTAATTTGTGGGAAAATATGCTGTGTGCTATGGTAGAAATAGGTATTAAGACAGATGCCAAATAAAAAAATGAGGAGGAAAAGAAAGTGAAAAAGAAGAAATTTAAGCAAATTTTGTCTATGATTTTAGTATTTGTATTAACGGTTTCTATGTCAATGACATCATTTGCCGGAGAAATTCCGGAAGAAATTAAATCTACGGTGGAAACGGAGATAAAAGAACCAAATATAAAAGAAGTTGCACAGGAAGAAAGCACGGATAAGTGGACTGTAAAAGATTTTACATATACTACGATGCGACAGACGTTAAATGGTTGTGATTATACACGGCAGTTTGTGATTGAAGGTTCTGCTATTGCCGGATTTTCCGAAAGCGGTGCAAAAAAATTTGAAACAAACAAAAATATTGTTTTACCGTCTACAAATGACAAGGGAGAAACGTTAGTCGGAGTGGCAGAAAATGCCTTTAAAGGAAAAGGAGTGACCGGCGTTAAATTTCCGGAAGGTATGCTGGTAGATTATGATGATACGATAACACACGTTGTAACAAAAAGAGGAAATTTTGTAATTGGAACAGGAGCATTTGAAAAGAATAATCTGACAAGTGTGTATCTTCCAAAAGGAGTTATTGCAATAATGCCATCTGCTTTTAAAAATAATCAGTTGACAAAAGTCAGTATTCCAAGCACAATTTGGTGGATTGAAAATTCTTGTTTTGCTTACAATAAATTAAGTGCGGTAGGATTTCCTAAAACTTGCGATTTTCAGGCACAGATACATGCTTTTGCATTTGCACATAATAACATTAAATCTGTAAGACTTCCTGATTATATGGAGGTTGTAGAAAAGAAAGCGTTTTACTGGAATCCGGGTATGGAAAAATGTCCGCAGGAAGCACCGGATAAAGAACAGAAAATGGGCGGAGTTGTTCATATGTACACGGACAATCCTAATTTAGCCAATATGGAGAGAATCCATCATATTGAAAGAACAGCAGAATCTCAGAAATCATGGCATCAAAGATTAATTGTTGGAAATGCTCCGCAGGAAGAAAAAGCATGGAATGCAGATGATTTTGTTATTGAAGGAACAAAAATTACAGGATTATCTGCAAAAGGGATGGATAAGAGAAAAGTAAATAAAAATTTAGTTCTGCCTGACAAAAATAAAGCGGGACAGCCTATTACGGAAATTGCGGGAACAACAGAAACAGTTGGACTTTTTGCAACGGCAGAAGAAAAAATTGACAGTGTTTCCCTGCCGATGTATTTGGAAAAAATAGGAAAAAGAGCATTTGCAAACAGCGGTCTGAAAAGGGTAGAAGAATTTCCTTCCACATTAAAAGAAATCGGTATGGCGGCATTTCAGATGAATGAGTTGACAAGTGTAATTTTACCTGATAGTTTGACAACTCTTGGAGGAGGAGCATTTGGCTCTAATTCTAAATTGGAAGTCATTATTCTTTCAAAAGGATTACAAGAAATTCCGGCAGGAGCATTTGGTTGCAGCACGGCGCAGGAATATATGACAAATTTAACAAAATTAACTATTCCTGAAGGCGTTACAAAAATTGGTAATAACGCATTTGCCGGAAATAATATTAAAGATATTATTATTCCATCTACAGTAAAAGAAATTGGTGATTTTGCATTTTCAACAAAAAATTATTTGAAAGAAGAATGTACATTAACCCTTTCGGAAGGATTGGAAAAAATCGGAAAAAGGGCATTTCGCAATAAAGTAATTGCTGAAGTGGAATTACCGTCTACGGTAAAATCCTTAAGTGATAAAGTCTTTGAGAAAGAGTATTCAGACGATACACAGGCAGTAAAGACAAAGGTATATGTCAATAAAAAACAGTATTCTGATAAGCAAAACTTTCCGGCATCAGATTATCATGAGTATGTTTTGAAAATTGATAAAAACGATACGGAATGGGACGCATATGATTTTACATATGGAAAGATTTCTCAAAAATTATATCCTGCACATAATACGGAAGATGCAACGATAATTGAGGGGACAGGTATTACAGGTTTATCTGCATACGGAGAAGCAAAACTTGAGTTAAACAAAAATGTAGTTATTCCAAAGAAAGATACGGACGGAAAGACAATTATAGGAATTGGAGAAAAAGCATTCCAAAAGAAAGGAATAGAATCTGTTATCTTTCCTGAAGGAGTTATGACAGATTACCATGGCAATGATGCGGCAGAAGGTGTAACGAAAAGAGGGAACTTTATTATTCAAAGCAGTGCTTTTGCAGGAAATGAATTGACTTCCGTAAATTTGCCGGAGGGTGTTATTTATGTCGGAAACAATGCGTTTAAAGGAAATAAATTGGGTGCGGTTTCTATGTCACATACAATTTGGCAGGTTGCATCACAGGCGTTTGCCGCAAACCAAATTACAACGGTAGACTTTCCAAAAACCTGTGACTTTAAATTAAATTTGGACAATATGTCATTTGCCCAGAATAAAATCCGTGCAGTCAGATTACCGGACAGAACAGAAAAAGTTACAAACTCAGTATTTTTCCAGTGTACAGGTATGGAACCGGTAGCAGAAAATGCACCAAATGCAAATTACAAAAAAGGCGGAGTAGTATATATGTATACGGACAACGCTGATTTAAAGAAAGAATCTTATATCACACATACAGAAGGTGTAGGTACAGGAGTAGGCGCAAGCGGGACAAAATCATGGGTGCAGAAATTAATTGTAGGTCCAATGCCTGAAGAATTAAAACCGTGGAATGAAAATGATTTTACTTATGAAGGAACGGTAATTACAGGACTCTCAGAATCAGGAACTGCAAAGAGAAAGAACAGTCCAGAATTGGTTTTACCGGATAAAAACCCACAGGGACAGGCGATAACAGGATTGAAAGATGCAACTTCTTCATATGGTCTGTTTGCTTCGGAAAAAGAGAAATTTAATACGGTTGTTTTACCGAAGAACTTGGAAAAAATCGGAAAGAATGTCTTTGCGGACAGTGGTTTGACGAAAGTAGTATTTCCTGAAACATTGACAGAAATTGATAACGGAGCATTTAGACAGAATAATCTGGTCCATATTGTTTTACCGGATAGTATTAAAAAATTGGGAACAGGTATATTTGCATCTAATTTTACGGTGGAAACAATTAAATTTCCAAAGAATATTACGGAAATACCATCAGGAATGTTCAGTTGTTCGGGAAAGGTTTCAGCAGAAAAATTTACTGAAATCACATTGCCGGAAGGAATTACAAAAATCGGAAATAATGCGTTTGCGGGAAACAACTTTGCGAAGGTGGTTATTCCAAAAGGTGTGAAGGAAATCGGCGGTTCTGCATTTGCACAGACGCAAGACCACAGAGCCTTAAAAGAAATTGTTTTACCGGAAGGACTTGAGAGTATTGGACGTTGGGCATTCCGCTATGCTTTGGTAAAAGAAGTAAACCTTCCGTCTACAGTAACAGAATTAAATAAGGATGCATTTAAAGATAGCGAAGGAAAAGTAACTCTTTATGTAACAAAGAAAGAGCAATTGGAAAATCATGGTAAATTTGTGGCACAGTCTTCTTATCATCAGACGGTATATAACAATCTGGTTGGAACAGGTTGGAATTATGATGATTTCATTTTTGAAGGAAATAAATTAAAAGGCTGGTCTGCAAAAGGAAATCAGACACGTTTGAAAAATAAAAAATTAGTTTTGCCAGAAATCAATCCGGAAACAAAAGAAGAAGTTACGATTATCGATAACGGTGCTTTTAAAATTCCTGATAATGAAGTAGAGCAGTTAAAAGACGGCGTAATTTCTCCAAATGGAATGAATACGATACAAATACCGGAAACAGTTACGGTACTGGGCGAAAAAGCCTTTGAATACAATAACTTTAAAACAGTAGATTTTCCAAAACAATTACAAACAATCGGCTTACATTGTTTCCACGGAAATAAATTGGAGGGGGTTATTATTCCGGACAGTGTAACAGATTTACAAAGCGGAGCATTTTCGGAAAATAACATTACGAAAATTAAACTTCCAAAAGAGTTAAAAACAATATCACAGGGAGTATTCTCAATGAATATACGATTGGAAAAAGTAGAAATTCCTGAAACGGTTACGGAAATCGGCGATATGGCATTTGCAGGAGCAAGATTATCTTCCCTTCATATTCCAAATTCCGTAGTTAGAATAGGAAGAAAAGCTTTCCACCTACATCATTTGAAAGAATTAACTATTCCGGGAAATGTAAAGGAAATTGGGGATTCTGCCTTCGAGGGAACATTTAAGGCGATTACATTGAAAAAACTTGTATTGCAAGAAGGAATTGAATCTATCGGTTCATGTGCATTTAAAGAAGGATATTTGGAGAGCGTAAAATTACCAAAATCTTTGAAAGTATTAGCAGATGATGCGTTTGAGGCAAATGCAGGAACAAATAATGACCATGTGGTTGTATGCTATACAGAAAATGTAAATCACTTAGAGTTTCCGACATCAAAATCTCACCGCATAGTGTTACAGTCACAGTGGGATAGTGAATGTTTTGTTTTTGAAGGAAATAAAGTTGTTGGGCTTAGTAAAAAAGGACTTGCACTTATCCAGGAAAATAAAGAAATGATTATACCGGATAGGACTCCGGCGGGAGTAACTATTTTAGAAATAGGAGCGGATGCTTTTAGAGGATATGGTATAATGAAAGTACAACTTCCGAAAGGACTTCAGATTATTGGAGAAAAAGCATTTGCAGAAAACAAATTGCAGAGTGTAGACCTTCCGAATACGGTGAGAAAGATTGCAGAGAACAGTTTTGAAGGTCATAAAAAAGATGTACAACTTTTGGTTCACAGTCAGGATACTTTTGATTGCTTAAATCAGATAAAATATAAAGATGCTGTATTAGTGAATTTGGCTGAAGAGAAACCAGAAGAGAAACCGGATAATAAACCAGATAATAAACCGAATGGAAATCAGGATAATAATCAGAGTACAACCGGAAATCAACCGATAAATAGACCTGCTAAGACCGGTGACACAGCACCGATTACTTTACTGATGATAATAAGTGGAGTAGCGTTATTATTAGTATGGACTCAGACAAATAAGAAGAAAAACAAATAGCAGAAAATAAAAATATTCCCTTTTAACTACTTTTTCAAGAAATCAGTGGTTGGAAGGGATATTTTTGTTATCTAGAATAGATATAACTTATAATTATATAGACAATATCGATAAGTGATTATATATAAAAATTATCTATAGGAAAAGAGAAAAAATTTATTGACTTTTTCATATGAAAAAGATAGAGTATCTAATGATACACACGACTGCGTGTAGAGAAAATACAAGGAAGGAGAAAAAAGATGATACGAAAACGTACAGAAAAAGTGTTGGCATGGATGTTGACGATGGCTCTTGTAGTTGGAAGTTTTGTTTCATTTCCTGCAAAAGCAGAGGGAGTAGCAACAATTTATTCTGTGAAAGCAAATGTTACAGAAGTGCCGGCAAATGGCGGAAATGTTGAAGTGACGGTTAAAGGTGAGAACTTGCCGAACACGATATATTATCGTGTACAGGAAAAAGTTGAGGGTGCTATGGGATATACACCTGTGGAAGACCAAAATGGTCTAGCAATTGCATGTCCGAATGCAAATGGTGGAAAAGTATCTATTTCGATTAAGAAGAATGATAGTGGAAAAACGAAGAAGATTAAAATAGGAATTTTGGAAAAAGCACCGGGGACAACACCGGGGTCAGTAAACTATTATACATCTACATCTGAGTTGACACAGAAAGCATCTTCCGGAACAGAAACACCGGAAACAGATAAAACAGAGTTGAATAAATTAATTACACAGGCAGAGGGATTGAACGAAGCGGAGTATACAACTGAAAGTTGGAGCAAACTTCAGACAGCTCTGACGAATGCCAAAAAAGTCAAAGAAAATGCAAGTGCAACAAAGGAACAGATTGCAGAGGCAACAACAAACCTTCAGAAAGCCATTAAAGAATTGGCATATACAGAAGGAGCAGGAAATACTGCAAATATTCGTGCAATCGTAAAAGATGAAAGCGGAAAAGGAGTTGCAGGACTTCAGTTCGTTATCATTGATGCAAGTGCAGGGGAAACAGAAATTGCTAGACCTGTTTCAGATGAAAATGGTATTATTCAATATCCTGCGAAAGATTTAGTAAACGGTGAGTACCAATTAAAATTGGAAAGAATCGGAGATTATTTCTGTCAGCCAAATAGTGGATATATATATGGAGTTGCAGGCGGAAAAGTTGTTAAAGTTGATGGGAAAGCATATACAGGAGAAAAAGATATTGTATTTACTGCAAAGAAAATCGGCGGAGGAACAGATCCGGAAAAACCACAGGTAGATAAGAAAAGCATTACGGTAAATGTAACAGATACAAGCGGACTTCCGTTTGATGATTGTGGATTTACATTTATTGAGGAAGAATTTAAAGATAATCCAAACAGCGAAGGAATGGCGAAGAAACCTAAAAACGGTGTTTTAACATTAAAAATTACTGATACATCGGTAACATCTATGATTCTTCGTGTACATAAAAATTATAAAGAAGATTATACAGCGACACCGGCAGAGTTAAAACTTACTTTGAAAAAAGGTGAGATTACTCATGTAAATGGTGAAGAATATAATGGAACACAGAAATATACAGTTAAAGTAAAGAAAAATGGTGAGGCACAGAATAAACCGTCTATTTCTACTGCATATGTGGATAAAGAAAGTCTTACTTCTTCTGGCGGAACAGTAAAAGTGAGCGTAGGCGGAAGAATGTTGAAAAATAATTTAAAGATAACGGTATTTGAGGGTGCTGCGGACAGTGGTATTCAAGCAGCGAAGACATTTGATACAGATACGTTCCAAGAGTTTGACATTACTTTACCGGCAAACGAAACAGCAGAAAAGAAAACATATCGTATCAACTGTTCTGTAACAGATGAAGATGATATGAAAGACAAAAATTTAATCGTTACAGTAGATAAAAAACAGGAAGTAAATCCGGATGGAACAAATGCTACAATCACTTCTTTGAAAGCGACACCTGAAACATTAGCTGCTAAAGGTGGAACAATTAAACTTAATGTAGAGGGTTCAAATCTTACTTCTGCTAACTGGGCAGCAGAAGCTGTGGGGGTTCTTGAAGGAACGGACTTAGAAAGAGGTAGAATTAACGCTACAGAGATAACTGAAACAGGAGCAATTCTTACAATAGGTAAGAATCCAATTCAGACAAACAGAGTGGTTTGGACAATTACAGCAGGTCCTATTAAAGAGGGCGTCATTGAACCACAGCAGACAGTTAAAGTTTATCAGGATAAAAATGCTGTAGTAGAAACAGTTGATATTACAGATGTTTCTCAGGTGGATGATAATACAATTGTCGCTACATTTGAGAAAGAAATTCAATTAGGAATACGCAATAAAACAGAATTAAAGAAATTAATTTATGTAAATGGTGTGAAAAAAGTAGATGATAAAGATTTTGCGGAAGGAACTTATCATTTACAAAAAGAAGATGAAGTTACAACAGACGGAAATCAGTTAATCATCAAGTTAAATCATAAATTAACGCTCGGTGTATCAGCACGACTACACTTAGAGCAAGGTTCATTAAAAACAATGGAAGGTGTTTTGATAAAAGAAATTTCTTATATTATTACATCTAAACCAAGTGTAAACCGTATTGAATATGAAAAAGACGTATTTGATTATAAAGGCGGAACAGCAGTTGCAAAACTGAAAGGTATTCGTCTTGTAGAATTAAAAGAGGGCACAATTGTTGCGAGAGTATTAGACCCTGTTACAACAGAGGTATATGAAGACACAGGATTAAAAATTACATTGGGAGCAGAGCCTATAGTAACATTTAATGTTCCGGAAAATAAAACAAATAAGACTCAGTCATACTTATTAAGTATTGATGTAGACGGAACTCCTGTATACGAAGGAGTAGGCTCAAATCCTGCGAGAAGAGCAATTGTTTCCGTATTACCAAAAGGAGCAGACCCAAAAGCACAGACATTAAGCGGTATGACTATTACCGGAAATAATAAGATTGAAGAAACAAGCAGTACAACAAGCATTGAAGTTGCTGTTTCTAAACAGGAAGGCGAGTTAAAGACAAAATTAAAATTGTCGGGAACGAACTTAAATCCAAAGACAACAAAAGTACGTGCAATTGATGAAAGCGGTGTGATTTGGCCGGTATATGATGTCCCTGAGTGAGATGGCACATGGCGATTCGTTGCAATCGCAGGACCAAACAGTAACGGTGTTTACGGTGAAGAAGGAAGTAATAGTTTATCAATCGAAGTATTACCTCCTCGTTTAGCAGGAACAAACAAAGTGTACAAACTTCAGGTAGCATTGGACGGTGTTCATTTCCTTGAAGATCCGTTTGTAACATTAAAAGTAAACAATGAAGATATTCAGGATGAAACAGATTTTACACAGTGTAATAAAGAAGATTTAATTGATCTTACAGAGAAATTTGTAGATGCTGAAACAGGAAAAGAAATTGCACCTGCAGAAGTAAATAAAGCATATATCATTAGTATGTATAACCAGTTTGATATTGGACCAAAAGCAATTGAAGGTTATGAATATGTATCCGGACCGGATATGAAGGGTTACAAAGACCTGTTTGTTATTGATACGGACAGTGATAAGACATTAGGATTAGACGGAAAACCGGGAAGAGATGATGAATTTGTATTCAAATATAGAAAAATAACAAATAAACCAAATCAGCCTAATAGACCGGATACAAATCCTAACAAACCGAATGATCAGAATAAACCGAACGGAAACGTTACAGGAAATCAAGGAACAGGCTCAGTAAACGGTCAGTTAGGAAAACCTTCAGGCTCAAAACAGCCTATTAAAACAGGAGATACAACTCCTATTCTTCCGATAACAGCAGCGGCGGTTGTATCACTTGCCGGAATTGTGTTTGTGTTATCAAAGAAAAGAAGATAGAGTGATATAAGATAAGTAAAACCGATGCACAGCAGATGAGTAATCTGCGGCATCGGTTTTTCGTTTATTTAATAATTGAAATAATAGTATTTTTCATATATACTTATAACGTATGTGTAAAAATATTGGAGGAATATCAATGAAAAATAGAATAAAAAGAGGAATTGGAATTTTACTAAGCGTAGTTCTGATTTCCCAGTGCGGAGGATACGCACAGGCAACAGATGTGCAGCAACCGACAGAGCAGATGACATCGCAACAAAAGAAAGAAGCGGAAATACAAGCGTCCTATAATAAGGTGATAGAGAGTAACGCTATAGCAAATTGGCCGCAAGGACCACAGGTTTACGGAGATTCTGCTATTGTAATGGATATGAAAACAGGAGCAATTTTATATGCAAAAGGAATTGATGAGCAAAGGTATCCGGCAAGTATTACAAAAATTTTGACCGCATTGGTTGCTATTGAAAATTCCAAGCCGACAGATATGGTAAAATTCTCGCAGGAAAGTATTCAGTCTTTAGAGCCGGGATATGCTCATATCGCTATGAAAGCAGGGGAAGAAATCACAATGAAAGATGCGCTTCATGCACTGATGCTTGCTTCTGCGAATGAGGTAGCATATGCAATCGGTGAAAGTGTAGGCGGAACACACGAAAATTTTGTTAAGATGATGAACGACAGGGCGAAAGAATTAGGCTGTACACATACACATTTTATTAATACAAACGGAATGTTTGATGAACAGCATTACACTTCTGCAAGAGATATGGCGTTAATTGCAAGAGAAGCGTTTGGACATCAGGAATTATTGGATATTGTGCAGACATTACAATATACGATTCCGCCGACGAATATGGAGAGTGAACCGAGAATATTTCAGCAGAAACACAAAATGCTTTTAAATGGAAAATATCACGATGACCGTTGTATCGGTGGAAAAACAGGTTATACGGAGAAATCTTATAATACGCTTGTGACGGTTATGGAGCAGGGGGATATGGAAATCGTGGCGGTAATTATGCGGTCACGCAGAGATACGTTTGAGGATACAAAGAAAATCTGTGATTATGCTTTTCATAATTTTAAAGAAGTTAATATTTCCGCAAATGAAACATCAAAGAGGATAAGTCATATCGAGGGAGATGCTTGTGTAACTTTGCCTAAAAATATAGATTTTGATGCGTTGAGCAGAAAATATGAGAAAGATAAAGTTGACTATTGCTACGAAGGACAGGTTGTCGGAGCGACAAAAGCGAAGATAAAAGAGGTTAAAAAAGCGACAAGGAAAGAACCTGAAAAGAAGACAGAGAATACGTTTTTAATGAGAACAATTATTGTAGTTATTATTATTTTGATTATCGGATGTACAACTCTTCTTATTTTAAATGCAATTCGAAGAAAGAAAAGAAATAGAGAGCGATAATACATAAAAAAGGAACTTCAACGGTGGTGAAGTTCCTTTTGTCATTATAGATTGTTATAGATAACTTCTAACAAATTTACAATTTCATTAATGGTAAAAGCACTTGTGTCAATAGCGAGTTGATAACTTTTTGCGTCATGCCAGTCTTTGTCTGTGTAGAAGTTATAATAGTAACTGCGGTCTTTATCCACTTTTTTGATTAATGTGTGTGCTTTCTTTTCGGGAAGACCGTAGCGTTCCATAACTGTTTTGACACGGAAATCCATTGGAGCGAAAAGATAAATGTTCTTACAGTGTTTTTCATTTTTCAGTACATAGTCTGCACATCTTCCTACAAAGATACAGTTTTCCTTAACTGCCAAATCCTGAATGACTTTTGACTGGAGACTAAAGAGTACTTCATCAATGTGGCCGTAACGGTATTGTCTATCTAAATTATCATCTACATCCACCTGATACTGCCAAGGTCTTTCCTTTTTTTCATCAACAAGTTTCAACTGTTCGTAAGGAATATCGGTATGCTCCGCTGCGAGTTTGATTAATCCTTTGTCATAGCAGTTAATTCCAAGACGATTAGCAAGTTCCCGCCCAATCAATCGTCCGTTGCTGCCAAATTGTCGTCCGATAGTAATGATTTTCTTGCTCATGTAATCGCTCCCTTCCGTAAATATACAGTAAAAAAAGTTATTTTATATATTATATCATATAAAGAAGAGGAATGCTATATATAGTCAGTATAGTCTGATAATATTAAATCCTTGACAGTTCACGGGTTTCCTTACTATAATAGAAAAGGATATGAAAAAAACAATGACGAAGAGAGTAGAACTTTTTCAAAAGCCAAAGAGAGTCGGTGGCGGTGGGAATCCGATGCGAGTAGGGATTGTTTGAAAATCACTTCCGAGTTGCAGATGCTGAAAATCGCAAGATGCGATGTATAAGTTCTGCCGGTTTTCTACCGTTAAAAAGAACACATATGGAAGTATGGTGTAACAGGTGGTTAAACGACAGTTTATTAACTCTCGTCCTATTACGGACGGGGGTTTTCTTTTTTTAGCAGGATTTGCAAAGAGCATAAACTAATCATAAGAGGAGGAAATTATGTATCAGAAAGTATCAACGGATTTGAAATTCGTGGACAGAGAGAAGAAAATTGAAAAATTTTGGGAAGAAAACGACATCTTCAAAAAAAGTATGGAAAACCGTAAAGAAGGCGAAACATACACGTTTTATGACGGACCGCCGACAGCAAACGGTAAGCCGCACATTGGGCATGTATTAACCCGTGTTATCAAGGATATGATTCCAAGATACCGTACAATGAAAGGGTATATGGTACCTAGAAAAGCAGGCTGGGATACACACGGTCTGCCAGTAGAACTTGAAGTGGAAAAACTTTTAGGTTTAGACGGAAAAGAACAGATTGAAGAATATGGATTAGAGCCATTTATTTCACACTGCAAAGAAAGCGTTTGGAAATATAAAGGAATGTGGGAAGATTTTTCTGCAACAGTTGGTTTCTGGGCAGATATGGAACACCCATATGTCACATATGATAATAATTTTATTGAATCTGAGTGGTGGGCATTAAAACAGATTTGGGATAAAGGACTTTTATATAAAGGCTATAAAATAGTACCTTATTGTCCACGATGCGGAACTCCGCTTTCAAGCCACGAAGTTGCACAGGGATATAAAGATGTAAAAGAAAAATCAGCAATCGTAAGATTTAAAGTGAAAGATGAAGATGCCTATATTTTAGCATGGACAACAACTCCTTGGACACTTCCTTCAAACGTTGCACTTTGTGTAAATCCGGAAGAAACTTATGTGAAGGTAAAAAATGACGGATACACATATTATATGGCGGAAGCATTGGTTGAAAGTGTATTGGAAGGCGATGTAGAAGTAGTAGAACGCTACGTGGGTAAAGAACTGGAAGGAAAAGAATATGAACCGTTATTCCCATTTGTAGAATTGAATAAAAAGGCATATTATGTAACTTGTGACACATATGTTACACTTACGGATGGTACGGGAGTTGTTCATATTGCTCCGGCGTTTGGTGAGGACGATGCTCAGGTAGGACGTAAATATGATTTGCCGTTCCTTCAGTTGGTAGATGAAAAAGGGGAAATGACAGAGGAAACGCCATGGGCAGGAGTATTCTGCAAGAAAGCAGATCCATTTGTATTAGAGGATTTGGAAAAGCGAGGACTTTTGTTTGCCGCTCCGAATTTTGAACATAGTTATCCTCATTGTTGGCGTTGTGATACACCGCTTATCTATTACGCTCGTGAATCATGGTTCATTAAAATGACAGCGGTAAAAGATGATTTGATCAGAAACAATAATACAATCAACTGGATTCCGGAAAGTATCGGTAAAGGACGTTTTGGCGACTGGCTTGAAAATGTTCAAGATTGGGGAATCAGCCGAAATCGTTATTGGGGAACTCCGTTAAACGTATGGGAATGTGAATGCGGTCATATGCACTCTATCGGAAGCATTGCGGAATTGAAAGAACTTTCCGATAATTGTCCGGATGATATTGAATTACACCGTCCGTTTATTGATGCGGTTACAATTAAATGTCCGCATTGTGGAAAAGAAATGCACAGAGTACCGGAAGTAATCGACTGTTGGTTTGACAGCGGAGCAATGCCGTTTGCACAACACCATTATCCGTTTGAAAATAAAGAGTTGTTCGAGCAGCAGTTCCCTGCAAACTTTATTTCCGAGGCGGTTGACCAGACAAGAGGATGGTTCTACTCATTACTTGCCATTTCTACCCTTGTATTTAACGAAGCGCCATATAAAAACGTTATCGTTTTAGGTCATGTACAGGATGAAAAAGGACAGAAGATGAGTAAATCCAAAGGGAATGCAGTGGACCCGTTTGAAGCGTTAGAGCAATATGGGGCAGATGCAATCCGCTGGTATTTCTATATCAACAGTGCGCCTTGGTTACCGAACCGTTTCCACGGTAAGATTGTAACAGAAGGACAGAGAAAGTTTATGGGTACGTTATGGAACACATATGCATTCTTTGTACTATATGCAAATATCGATGAATTTGACGCAACAAAATATACATTGGAATATGATAAATTAAATGTTATGGATAAATGGTTATTATCTAAACTGAATACATTGATTAAAACAGTAGATAATAACTTAGAGAATTACCGCATTCCTGAAAGTGCGAGAGCATTACAGGAGTTTGTGGATGATATGAGTAACTGGTATGTAAGAAGAAGCCGTGAACGTTTCTGGGCAAAAGGAATGGAACAGGATAAAATCAATGCGTACATGACACTTTACACAGCGCTTGTAACAGTTGCAAAAGTGGCAGCTCCTATGATTCCGTTTATGACAGAAGATATTTACCAGAACCTTGTAAGAAGCATCGACAAAAATGCTCCTGAAAGTGTTCATCTTTGCGATTTCCCTGTAGCAAACGAGGAATGGATTGATACAGAATTGGAAAGAAACATGGAAGAAGTTTTGGAAATCGTTGTTATGGGCCGTGCGTGTCGTAACAGTGCAAATATCAAGAATCGTCAGCCAATCGGAACGATGTTTGTAAAAGCGGAAGAAGAATTATCCGCATTCTACAAAGAAATTGTTGCTGAAGAGTTGAATGTAAAAGAAGTGAAATTCACAGATGATGTAAGAGATTTTACTTCATATACATTTAAACCACAGTTAAAAACAGTAGGACCGAAATATGGTAAACTTTTAGGTGGAATCCGCACTGTACTTTCTGAATTAGACGGAAATAAAGCGATGGATGAATTAAATGCAAATGATGCATTAAAACTTGACATCAACGGACAGGAAGTTACTTTATTCAGAGAAGACCTTTTAATTGAAACAGCACAGACAGAAGGTTATGTATCAGAAAGTGACAATGGAATTACGGTTGTATTAGATACAAATCTTACAGAAGAGTTATTACAGGAAGGATTTGTACGTGAGATTATCAGTAAAATCCAGACAATGAGAAAAGAAGCAGACTTTGAAGTGACAGATAAAATTCATGTAACTTATGAGGGAAGCGAAAAAGCAGAAAATATTTTTGCAGAATACGGAAGTCAGATTGGTGACGAAGTATTAGCATTATCAGTAGAAAAGAAAACTCCGGCAGGCTATACAAAAGAATGGAACATCAACGGGGAAAAAGTGATTATGGGTGTTGAAAAATAGGAGGATTATTATGCGGCAGGAGAAATTTAACAAAGAAGAATTTAAAAAGACTGTGAAAAATAATGTAAAAAGACTTTATAGAAGAACAATAGATGAGGCAAGTCAGCAACAGTTATTTCAGGCAGTGTCTTATGCAGTAAAAGATGAGATTATTGATAAATGGCTTTTGACACAAGAGCAGTACAAAAAAGATGATCCTAAGACAGTATATTATATGTCTATGGAATTTCTTATGGGAAGAGCGCTTGGAAATAATATCATTAATTTAACTGCTTATAAAGAGGTAGCAGAAGCGTTGGACGAGATGGGAATTGACTTAAATGTTATTGAAGATCAAGAACCTGATGCAGCACTTGGAAATGGTGGATTAGGACGTCTTGCAGCCTGTTTCCTCGATTCTCTTGCAAGTTTAGGATACGCAGCTTATGGCTGCGGTATCCGTTATCACTACGGAATGTTTAAGCAAAAAATTGAAAATGGTTTTCAGGTGGAAACTCCTGATGACTGGTTAAAAGAAGGAAATCCTTTTGAAATTAGAAGAGAGGAGTATGCAAAAGTAGTACGATTCGGAGGACATATCCGAATTAATTATAATGAAAAGACAAAAAGAAGTGAATTTATTCAAGAAGATTATGAGTCTGTTCTTGCAATTCCATATGATATGCCGATTGTAGGATATAATAATGGTATTGTAAACACACTTCGCATATGGGATGCAAAAGCAATTACGGACTTCCATTTAGATTCATTTGACAGAGGGGAATATCAGAAAGCAGTAGAGCAGGAAAATCTTGCAAAAACGATAGTTGAGGTACTATACCCGAATGACAATCACTATGCCGGAAAAGAACTTCGTTTAAAACAACAGTATTTCTTTATTTCAGCAAGTTTGCAGGAAGCAGTTGAGAAATATTTGAGAGAGCATGATGATATTCACAAATTCCATGAAAAAGTAACTATTCAGATGAATGATACACATCCTACGGTAGCAGTTGCGGAATTAATGCGTCTTCTTATGGATGAGCAAGGCTTAGAATGGGATGAAGCATGGGAAGTAACAACAAAAACTTGTGCATATACAAACCACACAATTATGGCTGAAGCGTTGGAAAAATGGCCAATCGACTTATTCTCAAGATTACTTCCTCGAGTATATCAGATTGTGGAAGAAATTAATCGCCGTTTTGTAGCACAAATACGTGCAAAATATCCGGGCAATGAAGAAAAAGTTCGTAAAATGGCTATTTTATATGACGGTCAGGTGAAAATGGCTCATCTTGCAATTGTTGCAGGTTATTCTGTAAACGGTGTTGCAAGGTTGCATACGGAAATCTTAAAAAATGAAGAGTTAAAAGATTTTTATGAAATGATGCCGGAGAAATTTAATAACAAGACAAATGGAATTACACAGAGAAGATTCCTTCTTCATGCAAACCCATTGTTAGCCGATTGGGTAACAAAACATATCGGTGACGGTTGGATTACAGACCTTTCACAGATGGCAAAATTAAAACCTCTTGCCGATAGCGTGAAAGAAAGAGAAAAGTTTATGGATATTAAATTCAAAAACAAAGAACGTCTTGCAAAATATATTTTAGAGCATAACGGAATAGAGGTAGATCCTCGCTCCATTTTTGACGTACAGGTAAAACGACTTCATGAGTACAAACGTCAGTTATTGAATATTCTTCATATCATGTATTTGTACAATAAGATAAAAGAACATCCTGAAATGTCCTTCTATCCGAGAACTTTTATTTTTGGTGCAAAGGCGGCAGCAGGATATAAACGTGCAAAACAGACAATTAAATTAATTAATTCTGTTGCGGACGTAATTAATAATGACAGAAGTATTAACGGCAAAATAAAAGTTGTATTTATTGAGGACTACCGTGTTTCAAATGCGGAACTTATCTTTGCCGGAGCGGATGTTAGCGAACAGATTTCTACAGCATCTAAAGAGGCGTCAGGTACGGGAAATATGAAATTCATGTTAAACGGTGCAGTTACACTTGGAACAATGGATGGTGCAAACGTGGAAATCGTGGAAGAAGTAGGACCTGAAAATGCTGTTATTTTCGGTTTGAGTTCTGATGAAGTTATCCGCTATGAAAATCATGGCGGATATAATCCGATGGATATCTATAATAATGATTGGGAAATCAGACGTGTTGTGGATCAGTTAGTAGACGGAACATATGCTAACGGAGATTGTGAGATGTACAGAGATTTATATAATTCACTGTTAAATACAAGAAGCAGTGACCGTGCGGACACATATTTCATTTTAAAAGATTTCAGAAGTTATGCGGCAGCACAGGAAGAGATAGAGAAAGCATACAGAGATGTAGACCGTTGGGCAAAAATGGCATTGTTAAACACAGCGTCATGTGGTAAATTTACATCAGATAGAACAATCCAACAGTATGTGGATGAAATCTGGAAATTGGATAAGGTAACGATTGACGCATAGGAGGAATGTGAATGTACTATAGTGGAGCAGATACGGTTGCGGTAACTGTTTTGGCGATTTATTTTGTTGTATTGGGAGTTTTGTTGCTGGGCTGGATAGCAAGTTTTGTTTTCCGCGGTATCGGGATGTACAAAATCGGAAAAACACAGGGAAGAACAAATTCGTGGCTTGCGTTTATTCCGTTTGCGAGAACTTATTTTCACGGAGAATTAAGCGGAGATATTCCGCTGAAGAAAAGACGCATTAAATCACCGGGGATATGGCTTTTAGTCATACCTATTATTTACGGAGTTATTTTTGCGGTACTGTATTTCTTCTTGATTATTTCAGTTGTCATCAGTGCAATTTCGTCAGTGTCATATGAGAGAGATTACGTTCCAAATTCAGAAATGGCTGGACTATTTGTAGTCTTAATTGTATTTTTTATATTTGTTATTATCGTTTCTCTTCTTTATGCGGCGATTAAAGGCGGATTGGAAATTTTAGTAAATCGTCAGATTTATGAGAGATATACAACATTAAATATGGCTACATTACACGCCGTGCTTGGTATGATTCTTCCTTTGTATACATCGATTTGTATGTTTATCTTCGGAAGAAGAGCAGAGCAGATCATGGAAGAAAATATGGCGCAAAGACAGACAATTTCAGAAGAACAGGAATAGTTTTTAACACTGTGGAATATCTTAGGATAAACCACAGTGTTTTTTATTGCATAGGAAACTATACTTCCATACAATAAGAACGCTCTGCATAAGATATTCAAGGAGGAGGGAGTATGAAAAAGAAATGTAGGACAATCTGTATTACACTTTTTATTTTTTTATTACTGCCATATATCATTACAGTGTTGATAAATGGAAAAGTTGTTCATAGAAATGGGGACAACTCTCCTCTTTATGTAAAAGTAGAGTCAGGCGAACGGGAAACGAAAGTATTATGGGAAGATTATCTGGCGGGAGTTGTAGCAAAAGAAATCCAGCCGGATTATCATATGGAAATGTTGAAGGTGCAGACGATTTTAAGCCGAACAAACTTATATCGGAAAATTGAAGAGAAAAAAAATGCTGTTTTTTCAGGAGAGTACATGACGAGGGGAGAAATGGAAAAGTTATGGGGGAAAGAAAAAGGAGAAGAAATTTATAAAAAACTGAAAAAAGCAGTTGTTGAAACGGAAGGGAAAGCAATTCTTTATAAGGAAAAATTGGCGTCAGCTTCTTTTCACAAATTAAGCAATGGGAAAACAAGAAATGGAAATGAGGTTCTCGGAGGGGAAAATTATTCCTATTTAAAGACAAAAGATTGTCCGAAAGATATTGAAAATAAATGGCAGTTGCAGACACTTGAACTGACTTATAAGGAGGTGAAAGAATATTGTAAGCCATTTCTTACTGCGGTGGATAAAAAGGAAGCAGCCAAACCGTTTACAAAGGAGGATTTTGAAATAAAACAGACTGACTCGGCGGGATATGTAACAAAAGTGCGGATTGGAAAGCATATCTATGCGGGGGAAGAATTTAGAAAAGCGTTGGAACTTCCATCCAGTTGTTTTTCCTTTCGGGATAATAACGGGATATTTAAGATTACGACAAAAGGGGTAGGACATGGTATCGGACTAAGTCAGCATACTGCAAATGAAATGGCGAAAGAAGGAAAATCATCTGAAGAAATTTTGCAATATTTTTTTGAAGGAACGGAAATCAGGGAGGTCACTGAAATTTTATTAAATATAGAATAAGGCAGTCGTTTTCTGGCAAAAATAAAGTCAGAGGTGATGAAAATGAAAAATAGTTTAAGACCTTCCAAAAGAGGAAATGGTCTGGCGATAGGTGCTGTGATTTGTTTCGTGGCGGTAATCGGTATGGTGGGAGTATACACCGTCAAACAGTACAAAGCCGGAGTGGAAAAGGAATTGGCAAAAGCAGAGAAAAAACAGAAAGAAGAAATGGAGAAAATTGAAAGTACGGGAGGCGGGCAAGATTTAGTCATCAATACGCCTCAGCAGGAAAATAATATGGTAGAAGAACCGCCGCAGATAGAGGAGCAAACGGAAATAGTTACAGAACAGCCGAGTAAACCACAGTTTTCTTTCAGTGAAAAAGATTTAATTCTTTGGCCGATTGAAAACGGAGAAGTCATTCTCAATTACAGTATGAATAAAACAGTTTATTTTCCTACGTTAGACCAGTATAAATATAATCCTGCAATGATTATAAAGGGTGCTGAAGGTACACAGGTTATATCGGTTGCACGAGGGGTGGTAAAATCTATTGATGTGACAAGTCAGACAGGAACAACAGTTACCGTAGATATGGGAAATGGTTATGAAACTATTTATGGACAGTTAAAAGAGGTTCCGGTTAATGTGGGTGATACGGTGGAAGCAAAAACAGTTCTTGGTTATTTGAGTGAACCGACCAAATATTACAGTGTAGAAGGCTGCAATCTTTATTTTGAGATGAGAAAAGACGGACAGCCTATAAATCCAAATGATTTTTTGGGAGAGTAGAAGAAACAGGGCTTGAGCAGGAAGGCGCAAGCCCTGTTTTTTGCTTGATATATGGGAAATAGGGAGTATAATAAAGAGAAAAAGGAGGAAAAGAGTATGGACGAAAAAGATTATATTTCTATGGGACTTAATGGAACTGCTTCGCTAAAATTGATTTTGTGTGGAGAAGTAGAAGAAGCAGAAAGCAGGAAAACAGGGGTGGTGTCTGTTGTGTATGCGACAGAGAATAAGGAAATTGCGGAAGAGAAAATAAAGGAATTATCAGAAAAGTATCCGGAAAAATTTTATATGGTGTATAGTGTTCCTCTGAATGTAGATTTGACAACTTTATCCCACTATCCATCTATTGAAATAAGCCAAGAGGATTTGCAGTAGAGATGGATAACTATACATATATTGTTCGATGCAGTGACGGTACTTTATATACAGGCTGGACAAATGATTTGGATAAAAGAATACAGAGCCATAATGAAGGAAAAGGGGCAAAATATACGAAGACAAGAACGCCGGTTACTTTAGTGTATTATGAAACGTTCCCGA
Organism: Faecalimonas canis; assembly: GCF_054601575.1. Lineage (NCBI taxonomy): Bacteria > Bacillati > Bacillota > Clostridia > Lachnospirales > Lachnospiraceae > Faecalimonas > Faecalimonas canis. The sequence continues at coordinate 78,300 of NZ_BAAHSI010000011.1, forward strand.
CAAAGCAGGAGGCAATGAAAAGAGAATATGTCATTAAGCAGATGCGAAGAAAAGAAAAGGAAAAATTGATAGACGGGAGAAGTGCTTAGACTTCTCCCGTCTATTATGTTAAATCAGTTATCCGAGCAGATACACATACATGACAACAAAGTGGCAGGCTGTTCCACCCATAACAAATAGGTGGAAAATCTCATGGCTACCGAAATTGTGGTGTTTTTTATCAAATATAGGTAATTTCAGTCCGTAGATAATTCCTCCGATTGTGTAGATAATTCCTCCGGCTAAAAGCCATATGAAAGCAGGTCTGGATAAGGTGCGGTAAATCTGTGGAAAGGCAAGTACACAGGTCCAACCCATTGCAATGTATAAGATAGAAGAAAACCATTTTGGACAATATATCCAGAATGCTTTAATCAGGATGCCTAAAATAGCAATTCCCCATACGATTGCAAGCAGAGTATATCCGACTTTCCCTTTTAATGCGATTAAGCATACAGGCGTATAACTTCCAGCGATTAAAACGGAAATCATCATATGATCGAATTTCTTCAGACGCTTATTTATCTTCTCTGAAATATCCAAAGAGTGATAAACCGTGCTTGCAGTATAAAGAAGAATGACACTTACAATATATACCGCAAAAGAAACGAAATATATTTTATCAGGCTTATGCCATGCTTTAGACAAAAGTGGTGCGGCTGCGATAATTGCAGCGACCATGCCGATAAAATGTGTAATGGCACTTGCCGGATCTTTTAATTTTTTTGCTTTCATTAACATAAATACTCCCTCCTAATCGATCAAAAACATAAGTAGTATTCAATACTACATTAAGTATATTGAAATACTACACCAAATATACATATATATCAAGTGAAAATAGAAATTTTATAAAAATTTGACAAATAGAAATGATTCTGTTATGATAGTCGACAGTGCTTTGTGAGTACCCTTTACTTATGATGAGTGAAGGGTATTTTTTTCGCAAAAGTGTAGGAAATAACAGTCGATGATTATAGAAGGGAATAATAGATGGAAAATATAAAATTTGAGCAGTTAGGAATTTGTCCGGAAATCCAGAAAGCAGTAAAATATATGGGATTTGAAGAGGCATCTCCAATTCAAGCAAAGGCAATTCCTGGTATTTTAGAAGGGAAAGACATTATTGGGCAGGCACAGACGGGAACAGGAAAAACAGCAGCGTTTGGTATTCCGCTTTTACAAAAAGTTAATCCTAAGAACAAAAAACTACAGGGAGTTGTGCTTTGTCCAACGAGAGAATTGGCAATTCAGGTGGCAGAAGAAATCAGAAATCTGGCAAAATATATGCACGGTATAAAAGTGCTTCCAATTTATGGGGGACAGGAAATTGTTAAGCAGATCCGTTCTCTGAAAAGCGGAACACAAATCATTATCGGAACACCGGGGCGTGTTATGGATCATATGCGCAGAAAGACAATTAAAATGGAACAGGTGCACACGGTTGTGCTTGATGAAGCGGATGAAATGTTAAATATGGGATTTCGTGAAGACATCGAAACAATCTTAGAGGGAGTTCCTGAAGAACGACAGACTGTTCTTTTTTCTGCAACAATGCCAAAAGCAATCATGGAAATTACAAAAAAATTCCAGAAAAAAGCTGAGGTAATCAAAGTAACGAAAAAGGAATTGACTGTTCCGAATATCGAACAGTTTTATTATGAAGTAAGACCGAAAAATAAAGAAGAAGTGTTGGCGCGTCTTTTAGATATTTATACACCGAAACTATCGGTTGTATTCTGTAATACAAAAAAGCAGGTGGATTTACTTGTGACCTCGCTTTTGGGTCGAGGATATTTTGCCGCAGGACTTCACGGGGATATGAAACAGGCACAGCGTGATCGTGTTATGCAAGGATTTCGCAGTGGGAAAACAGATATTCTTGTAGCGACAGACGTTGCGGCGAGAGGGATTGACGTAGATGAAGTAGAGGCAGTATTTAATTATGATTTACCGCAGGATGATGAATATTATGTGCATCGAATCGGAAGAACAGGACGCGCAGGAAGAGTGGGACGTTCATTCTCATTTGTATCGGGGAAAGAAGTTTATAAATTAAAAGAAATACAGCGTTACTGTAAAACAAAAATTTATGCACAGAAAGTCCCATCTTTAAATGATGTTGCAACGACAAAAATGGAAAATATTTTGGATGATATTGACCGGATTATCGCAGAAGAAGATTTAACATTAATGATAAATGCGATAGAAGAAAGAGTAAATGAGTCCGACTATACGGCAATGGATATGGCGGCAGCGTTCTTAAAAATGTGTGCGGGAATGACCTCTGAAGAAGAGCAGGAAGAAATGGACTTTGGTGATACAGGAGCGGAAGAACCGGGAATGGTAAGATTATTTATCAATATAGGTAAAAAGCAAAAAGCAAAACCAGGTGATATTTTAGGCGCTTTGGCAGGTGAAACAGGAATGCCGGGAAAACTAATCGGAACAATCGATATGTTTGATAGATACACATTTGTAGAAGTGCCGAGAGAATACGCAAAAGACGTATTATTAGCAATGAAAAATGTAAAAATCAAAGGAAAAACAATCGCCATTGAGCCGGCAAACCAAAAATAACTGGCATGGTTAAAAATGCAATAACTGGCAGTTTTGATAAAACCAGATATATGCTAATATGTATTCATTCTAATAAAGGAGTGAATGAATATGAATAAGAAAAAAAGTACATTGAAGAAAATTTCGCAGACAGCAGTTATGGCTGCACTTTGTTTTGTCGTATTTACATTTTTACAGATAAAAATTCCGACACCGAGTGGAGATGCGGCGTCATTACATTTGGGAAATGCAGTTTGTGTTTTGGCAGCGCTTATGATTGGCGGTGTGTATGGTGGACTGGCGGGAGCAATCGGTATGGGAATAGCTGATGTTATAGATCCTATTTATATTACGGTTGCGCCGAAGACGTTTGTTTTGAAATTATGTATCGGGTTGATTACAGGGTTTGTAGCACACCGCATTGCTAAGGTTAATCAGAGTACGGATAAGAAATATATATTCAAATGGAGTACGCTGGCAGCAGCGGCAGGATTGGGATTTAATGTGATTGCGGATCCGCTCGTTTCTTATTTTTACAAAATGATTATTTTTGGGCAACCTCAAAAGATGGCTGAAGTGCTGGCAAAATTAAGTGCGGCGACAACACTTGTTAATGCGGTTGTTTCGATTATTTTAGTAGCGTTTCTGTATAATGCACTCAGACCGATTTTTATCCGCAGCGGTTTAATTATAAAAGAATAAATTTGAACATAAAAAAGGGAGTGAATACAAATTCACTCCCTAATTTTTATATCTTAGCCAAAGTATCTGTTAAGAAGTCCTTCGAATGCTTTTCCGTGGCGAGCTTCATCTCTAGCCATTTCATGAACTGTATCATGGATAGCGTCTAAGTTAGCTGCTTTAGCACGTTTAGCAAGATCAAATTTACCTGCTGTTGCACCGTTTTCTGCTTCAACTCTCATTTCAAGGTTTTTCTTTGTGCTGTCTGTTACAACTTCACCTAATAATTCAGCAAATTTTGCAGCGTGTTCTGCTTCTTCCCAAGCTGCTTTTTCCCAGTATAATCCGATTTCAGGGTATCCTTCTCTATGAGCAACTCTAGCCATTGCAAGATACATACCAACTTCTGAACATTCTCCTTCAAAGTTTGCTCTTAAGTCTGCGATAATATCTTCGCTAACGCCCTGTGCAACACCTACAACGTGTTCTGCTGCCCATTCTCTTTCTCCTGACATTTCTTTGAATTTGTCAGCGCCTACATGACACTGTGGACATTCTGCCGGTGCAACTTCTCCTTCATAAACATAACCACATACTGTACATACAAATTTTTTCATGTTAAAACTCTCCTTTTCTTTTTATAAATTTATTTTTTAGTTTTTTGTTATCAATATTAGTAATTGTTACTGATATTAATTTACCACAAAATATTTGAAATGTCAATTACATTTTTAAAACTTTTAAATTTTTTATACAATCACTGCATCGTCCATAAAAAGTAATGTTATGACTGTCAATTTCTCCATCAAAATTCTTTCCCGCCAACTGATTGATGGCATCTATGTTCTCCATATCTAAATCTAAAACCGCACCGCACTCTGTGCAGAAGAAATGGTAGTGAGGGGTTGTTGTTCCGTCAAAACGATCACCGCCGTTTAATGTGGAAATCTTTACAGCCTCTCCAATATCTGCTAAAAGGTTAAGATTTCTATATACAGTTCCTAAACTTATATTAGGAAATTCTTTTTTTACATGAAGATACACTGTATCTGCCGTAGGATGTTCTTTTGTACTCATTAAGTACTCTTTGATGGATTCACGCTGTCGGCTGTATTTTAATGCTGGCATCGAATCCTCCTTTCAAAATAGTAATAATAACGATAATGGTTACTATAAATATAATAAGAAAAAAGAAACGAAATGTCAATATTTATTTGAACGGAATATTAATATTTTGCGGGAAAGTAAAGAAAATATGTGCCAAACTCTTTTTTTTCATAAGGATGAAGTTTTCATTATCTGAAAATGAATATTTTCAAAAGGAAATAGATTTAACGGAAAAAATGCAAAGGAAAAATAAGGGAGAATATTCTTATACAATATGCACAATTTAAGGGTGTTTTGTCGGAAGAGGTATTTTTCTGTAAAAAATTTGTGAAAAACTATCCCAACATTATCCTTAAGTTATCCACGCAGGGAATGACGAAAATATGTCGGAAAATTGTCGAAAACAGAGTTTTACACAAAGTTATCCACATTATCCACATAAAATGTGGGGGATTATGTGGATTATTTTGGGTAAAAAAAAGAACGGACGTTTTGTGTAGAAATAATAAATTTCTAATTTTGTCGAAAAATTAACAGAATGAACTTGACAATAGAGTAATCAAAAAGCATATAAAAATGTATATACAATTCTGAACAATTAGAAAGAGAATAAATACTCAGTATTGCTAATTCAAAAAAAAGGTATTATAATGAATGATATGTTAAAAAAAGGAGGAATTACAATGATTTCAAAAGATACAACAATCGGTGAATTATTAGCAACAAATCCTCAGGTAGCACCAATTCTTATGGAAATTGGAATGCACTGTCTTGGTTGTCCGTCTGCTCAGGCCGAAACATTAGGAGAAGCAGCAATGGTACATGGATTAGATGCAGATTTATTAGTTGAGAAAATTAATGCGTTTTTAGCAGCAAACTAATATTAAGAATTGTGCAGTTGCATATAAATGAAAAACCTGTCACACCAAAATGGTGGACAGGTTTTTATCGTTTAAAGTTAAATAAGTGCCAACTGTTGAATGGCATTTCCGCCGATAATTGTATCACAATGTTCCTCAAGATATGCTAAAGTTGCACTGCCGGTTTTTTCAAAAGAACCGTATTCGGAAAGCATATTGCAGATTTTGTTATAATCAATTGCAGAATGCTCGGATTGCGAAAGAACTAAGATGTACAGGTTATCTTTAGGGTCTTTGTATAAAGTGTTTGCACCTGTATACATCGTTACAAGCAGGTGGGAAGCCTCTATTACATTGTCCAGTGTGGCAAATGTAAACAATCGCACATCCTTCTTAGGATTTTTGTCAGAAGGGGCAGTTTTTGGCTCTTCTATCTCAGGTTTTTCGGAAACTGCTTTCTTTACTTTGCCGAGCAAATCAAGAAATTCTTCCGCACCTTCTAATTTATCTAAAACATTTTGCATTTTGCCATTTGTTCCACTTGATGTTGAAGGAGCAAACTTGGAAAAGCGGGTGTCAAGTTCTTCGGGGTCATCCACTTTAGTAATAATCAGTACGATTGTATCAGCGGAAGCCGGAATTGCCTCAATCATAAGAGGAGTATCGTCCGCTTCAAATCCGAATTCAAAGGCTGCCTGTTGCATCATATCTTGGAAAAGTGATTTTGCTTTTTCTGTTCCATAAGCCAACTCACTCAGTTTGAGTTCGCGTTCAGCTAAATCAGCACGCGTCAGCGTACAACGAATTTGATTATCATTTAGTTTTTCAATTTTCATATAATCACTTCCTATCTGCAAATAAAAATATTTACTCAATTATTAGTATAAACAAAAACAAAAAATATGTAAAGAAATTTAAAGAAAATACTTGAAAAGGAAAATGTTACTATTTATAATGGTGTTTGCAAGAAGATAGTCTTTCCATGTAACTATGTTTATATAGAAAAAGGAGGGATATATGTTCGAAATAAATAATAAAGAAGTCTTATTTTATAGTCTAAAAATCATATCCAAAAGTTATCTGTAATTTGTTGTAAACAATATCAAGAAAGAATCTGTCGTTTCAGACAAAATATCAGCAAAAGACAACACATAACAAAAAGAAAAAAGAGAAACTGTAAATTATAGTACTGTCTTCTTGCCAGCCCGAGAGATAGGTTTAATATATCACACATCCTTATGGCGTATCGAAGGGCCATAGTTACAAATGGAGAAAGGTAGGAAAATGCAGTCAGAAGATAAAGCATATCACGAACTGTTCACGGAATTATCGGAATATGAACGGCACGGAGTTCCAATGTCTATTGACGGGGAAAGTGCAAGCCCGATGCAGATAGCAGCGGCACATATGGTAAAAGAAAGCGGCGGCTATATGCGGGATTATATATGGGATAAGGATGGTAATGTAGAAGCGCTTCATTTTCATGAACTTAAAAGTGTAAAGTAGAATTACAATACCCCTCGTAAAGACGAAAACCTTTTAATATGATGAAAATTGTCGAAATAGTTAATGACGTATGCCGCAATAATTGTTATAATGTATTAGAATAGGAGGTGCGTCATGAACGAGAAAGACAGAAGAGAACAAATAAGACGCAGAAGGAATTCCCGCAAGAGAAGGCAACGCTCTTTAATTCTTAAGGTTAGCATTGTTATTATATTGGCGTTGGTTGTTTTATGTGGAACTATATTGTGGAAAAAATACAGTCCATCGGATCAAAAAGCGAATAGAAAAGAATATTATGGTATTACAAGCGAGGAACAACTGGCGGTAATTGTGAACAATGAAGTTTTAGAACCGAAAGGAAGAGTGTTTGACGGAAGAGTATATTTGGAATATTCTACGGTCAGAGATTATGTGAATGAAAGATTTTATTGGGATGCAAATGAAAATCTTTTATTGTACACATTACCAAATGACATGGTATCCGTATCTGTCGGAAGCAGTGAGTATGCAGTATCAAAAGAGAAGAAAAAAGAAGAATACGTTATTTTAAAGACGGAAGGAAACACAGCGTATATTGCACTTGATTTTGTGAAGAAGTATACGGATATAGAATATAAAACATATAAAGACCCTAATCGTGTAGTTATTCAGAATGATTGGAGCGATACGAAAGCAGCCACAACGAAGAATAATTCTGCGGTGCGTGTGCGTGCAGGGGTGAAAAGTCCGATTTTGACGGAAACAAAATCAAATGATGTTGTAAGACTTATTGAAAAAGAAGGCAAGTGGAGAAAAGTTCGCACAGAAGACGGTTTTGTCGGTTACATAAAAGAAGGCGACTTAAAGGATGAGAAGGCAAAAACGTATAAGCGTGAATTTAAAGAAGAGAAATTTGCGAATATTAAGAAGGATTATACAATTAACTTAGCATGGCATCAGGTAAGTTCACGTTCCGCAAATAAACAGGTATTAGAAATGATTGCCAATACGAAAGGACTTACGACACTTGCACCAACATGGTTTAGTGTAAAAGATACAAAGGGAAACATAACTTCTATTGCAAGTTCCGAATATGTGAATTATGCACACCAGTCCAATATAGAAGTATGGGGGTTAGTAAGAAATTTTGACCCGTTAAATCAAGAAGGAATTAAAACTTCAGAGGAAACGCATGAACTGTTATGCCGTACATCAAGCAGAGAAAATCTGACAAATCAGTTAGTTTCAGAAGCGCTTCAGGTTGGTTTGGACGGAATTAATGTTGATTTTGAAACGGTGGCAGAAAAGACGGGAGAACATTATATTCAGTTTATCCGTGAATTATCCGTGAAATGTAGAAAGAACGGAATTGTTTTGTCGGTAGATAATTATGTGCCGAAAGGATACAATGAACACTATCACCGAAAAGAACAGGGAATTGTAGCAGACTATGTTATTATTATGGGATATGATGAACATTTTGCAGGTTCGTATGAGAGCGGATCGGTTGCTTCTATCGGATATGTAAAAGACGGTATTAGAGAAACCCTGAAAGATGTTCCGGCGAATAAAGTTATTAATGCTATGCCACTATATACAAGACTTTGGAAAGAAGTTCCGAAGACAGAGGAAGAATTGACAGAGCAGGCAGGAACAGAAGCGGGAAAATATTCCACAAAAGTAACAAGTGAAACAGTTTCCATGAAAAGAACGAATAAAGTCCTTGAACAATACGGTGCACAGGCGAAATGGGATGAAAAGGCCGGTCAGAATTATGCAGAATGGGAAGCAGACGGTGCTACCTATAAGATTTGGGTGGAAGACGAGAAGTCGATAGAAGAGAAATTAAAAGTAATGAAGACAAACAAATTGGCAGGTACGGCAGTCTGGAAACTCGGTTTTGAAACTCAGGGACTTTGGGATTTAATTTTAAAATATGTAAATTAGACATTCCCTCTGTGGCATATATTTGAAAGAATAGATGTCACAGAGGGGATTTTTTTGTATCGGAAAACAAAATTACTTATGGCGGTTGTGTTGGTTTCTTCGGCATTTTTCATGGGGAAAACGCTAAGTGTTTATGTATCGGGAAGTCATATAGAAAAAGGGGAAAAAGTAGTGATTTTAGATGCGGGACACGGACAGTCTGATCCCGGTAAAATTGGAGTAAATGGGAAAGAAGAAAAGGATATTAATTTAAGTATTGCCAAAAAAGTGGAAAGAAAATTAAAAAAGCAAAGGATTGTCGTCAAGATGACAAGGACAGAAGACAAGGGGCTGGATGATACGAAAATAGGTGATATGAAAGAGCGGGTAAAACTGATTAATGGAACAAAGCCTAATCTTGCGGTAAGCATTCATCAAAATAGTTATACGCAGGAGGAGATAAAGGGGGCGCAGGTTTTTTATTTTACACATTCTAAGGAGGGAAAAGAGGCGGCGGAGATAATGCAGGAAATGTTTCGGTTGTTTGATAAGGAGAATAAAAGGGTGTGTAAAGGAAATAATACTTATTATATGTTGAAGAAAACAGAAGTGCCTACGATTATTGTGGAATGTGGATTTTTAAGTAATTGGGAGGAGGCGGAAAAACTTTCCACAAAGGAATATCAGGAAAAAGTAGCACAGGTTATTTGTGATGGTATTATACATATTTTACAAAAACAAGGGGAATAGACACAGTGGGTTTTTTTTTCGGCGTAATAATGGTATAATAAAATTTATGGAAACGATAATAAGAAAAGTAGACAAAAACCAAATAGAGAAAGAAATAATGGAGCAGGCCGGCAGAATTATACGAGAAGGAGGTTTGGTCGCTTTCCCAACAGAAACGGTATACGGATTAGGTGCGAATGCACTTGACGAGGAGGCAGCGAAGAAGACGTATGAGGCGAAAGGCAGACCTTCAGATAATCCGCTGATTATTCATATTGCGGACATCAGTGATTTGAACAGAATTGTGCAGAATATTTCCAACAAGGCAATGGACTTGGCGGAAGCATTTTGGCCGGGACCGCTTACAATGATTTTTGAGAAATCGGATATTGTGCCGTATGGGACAACAGGAGGATTGGATACGGTTGCAGTTCGTATGCCGAATGACCTTATTGCTAGAGAGTTGATTTTAGAAGGAGGCGGATATGTTTCAGCGCCAAGTGCCAACACTTCAGGGCGTCCAAGTCCGACAACGGCAAAACACGTTGAAGAGGATATGACAGGTCGAATTGATATGATTTTGGATGGGGGAAGTGTGGACATTGGTGTAGAATCAACGATTGTGGATATGACAACAGAACCGCCAATGATTTTAAGACCAGGTGCGGTTACAAAGCAGATGCTTGAAGAAGTTATCGGGGAGGTGCAGATAGATAGAACGCTTCTTGGTGAAGAAACGAAAGAAGCACCGAAAGCGCCGGGAATGAAATATCGCCACTATGCACCTAAAGCACAGTTGAAAATCGTTCAGGGAACATTAAAAGACGAAGTACACGCAATCAAACAACTAGCCTATGAGAAGACGAAAAAGGGCAAGAAAGTAGGAATTATTGCCAGCACGGAAACAGTTTCGGCATATACTGCAGGTCTGATTAAGACAATAGGAACGAGAGAGAACCAAAGTTCTATTGCAAAAAATCTTTACAAAGTGTTGAGAGAGTTTGACGATGAGAATGTCGACTGTATTTACAGTGAATCCTTTTCGGTTGACGGAATCGGAAGCGCAATTATGAACCGCTTAGAGAAAGCGGCAGGTCATCAGATTATTGATGCTCATGAGATTGCATCAAAGCAGAAATTCAGACGAGTTGTATTTGTCAGTAAAAGTGATAACAGCAGAGGTCCTATGGCAGCGGAACTACTGAGAAATCAGGATTTAATTCAAGAGTATGAGATAGAATCAAGAGGAATGATTGTTCTCTTTCCTGAACCTGCAAATCAGAAAGCGGAAGCAATTATGAAGAGTCAGCAGATGACACTTGAAGGGCATGAGGCGGTTGCTTTCAGCGAGAAGGATTTAGACGAGGATACACTGGTTTTAACGCTTGAAAAAAATCAGAAATGGAAGATTGTTACTGATTATGAATATGTAAAACACGTTTATACATTAAGTGAGTATGTGGAAGTTGATAAGGAAGTACCTTCAGCCTATGGGCAGCCTTTGGTTGAATATGGTAAATCTTTTGAAATTTTGAAAGAAATGATAGAGAAACTTGCGGAAAAATTAAACGAAGAAGCAAAGAAATAAGAAAGTGAGGAAAAATATGGGAAAAGTACATGTAATGGAGCATCCGTTAATCCGTCATAAAATCAGTTATATCAGAAGGGCAGATTTAGGCTCAAAAGACTTTAGGGAAATGATTAGCGAGATTGCCATGCTTATTTGTTATGAGGCAACAAGAGATTTAAAATTACAGGATGTGACAATTCAGACACCGATTTGTGAAACAGTTGAGAAAGAACTTGCAGGAAAGAAATTGGCGGTTGTGCCTATCTTAAGAGCAGGACTTGGAATGGTGGAAGGTATGTTGGCAATGATTCCGGCAGCGAAAGTCGGACATATCGGTTTATATCGTGATCCGGATACACTTGAACCTGTAGAATATTACTGTAAATTGCCGGCAGACTGCGAGGAGAGAGATGTATTTGTTGTTGACCCGATGTTAGCGACAGGCGGTTCGAGTGTGGCAGCAATTCAGATGTTAAAAGATAAAGGAGTAAAAAATATCCGTTTCTTATGTATTATTGCAGCACCTGAAGGGGTGGAACGTATGAAAAAAGCACATCCTGATGTAGATATTTACATAGGCGCTTTGGATAAGAAATTAAATGAACACGGATATATTGTTCCCGGTTTGGGGGATGCGGGAGATCGTATATTCGGTACAAAATAGTACAGAAGGTGAAAGCATGAGTGAAAAAAGAAACGATTATATTTCATGGGATGAATATTTTATGGGCGTTGCAATGTTGTCGGGAATGCGCTCAAAAGATCCGAGTACACAGGTAGGATGTTGCATTGTAAGTCAGGACAATAAAATTCTTTCTATGGGTTATAACGGATTACCGAAAGGATGTTCAGATGATGAATTTCCATGGACAAGAGAAGGTGAAGACCCGTTGGAAACAAAATATGTTTACACAGTACACAGTGAGTTGAACGCTATTTTAAACTATAGTGGCGGAAGTCTTGCGGGGGCAAAATTGTATGTTTCTCTCTTTCCATGCAATGAATGTGCGAAAGCGATTATTCAGTCGGGCATTAAAGAAGTTGTCTATGACAGTGACAAATACGCAGATACGGCATCGGTTATGGCATCAAAAAGAATGATGGATTGTGCGGGAGTACGTTATCATCAATATCATCGTACAGGAAGAAAAATTGAAATAGAGTTATAAAGCAGAACAGAATGTGCAGTTTGCACATTCTGTTTTTTGTATTAAGAAAAC